>CAZMPR010000248.1:0-2528 GCA_964568265.1 uncultured Clostridiaceae bacterium
TTAACTTCGGTATCATCAATATGTGTTATTATGTCTCCTTCTTTAAGTCCTGCTTTTTCCGCGGATGAGCCTTTTATAACCTCATGTAAATATAAACCGGATTTTATCACTATATCCGTTTCATAATAACCTACGATTTCTCTATCCAATGTATATATGCCCAGATAGGGAGGGTTGAATACTCCGTCCTCAACAAAATGTTTAATCACCGGTTTTATGACATTTATCGGTATGGCAAATCCTAATCCTTCCGCAGTAACCTTTACGGTGTTGATACCGATTATTTCACCCTTGCTGTTGATAAGGGGCCCGCCGCTGTTACCCGGATTTATGGCCGCATCAGTCTGAATCAGGTCCTCCATAATGGTTGATTGTTCTACCATTATGCTCCTGTTGAGACCGGAAATAATCCCTTGTGTAACCGTTCTTTCAAAGCGCAAGCCTAAAGGATTTCCAATAGCTATAGCCGTATCTCCCACCTCAATGTTTTCGGAATCTCCCAAATCAGCCGCTGTAAGGTTGGCTGCATCAACTTTTAGGACTGCCAAATCCAAACCGGCATCCTGCCATAATACCGTACCTTCCAACTCTCTTCCGTCGATTAAATAAACCGTTAGTTTTTTTCTGTTATTTCCCACCACATGAGAATTTGTCACAATATAGCCTCTGGGATCAACAATTACTCCGGAGCCGACACCTTCCTGGTATCTGGAACCAAAAAATAAATCTCTTTGAACTGTAATTATACTTATACCGGCAACCGATGGCATAACCTTTTTTGCTACCGCTCCTGCTATAGACAAATCTTCTCTTGGTTTTATAGTGATATGCTGACCGGGAACATTATTTTCGGCCTGGGGATAAGGTATTATTTTACCGTAAATATAAAGAGGAGCCACCGCCGCCATAATAAAACCACCTATAATTGCGCCGATAAGACCCACTGCGAAGTAAGCTAATCCGTTACCCTTTCTTCTTTTTGGTTCGTTATACTGTTCCATAAGTCACCACCCCATTTTTATATATTAAACAAAACAAAAATATATATTCGTTTAAAGTGCACGCCCTCGCAAATAACAATCTTTAAAGCTCCCACATAAACACTTTGCTCACGGTGCTTCGGGGTGCAAGATTCAAATCCACATCCCGTCCTACCTTTATGCCTTTTATCTCCATTGCGCTTTTTACTGTTTCATAAGCCAACTGAGGAAAGTTGTTCTCTTTACTCAAGTGGCCCAGCATAATTTTATCAATTCCGGACTCTACAAGCGCACAAGCCGCTTGTCCCGCTGCCTCATTGGATAAATGCCCTATTTCACTTAGGATTCTTCTTTTTAAAAAGTATGGATATGAGCCTGCCTTGAGCATCTCCTCGTCATGATTAGCTTCCAATAAAACAAAATCCGAACCCTCAAGGTTATCTTTGATCTCATCGCTGAAATACCCCAAATCAGTAACCAAACCTATTTTCATACCGCCGGTTTGAAAAGAAAACCCAACAGGTTCAACAGCATCATGTGAGATATTAAAAGAATTGATTAAAACATCATCAATTTCGAACACTTCACCGGTTTCAAAAACCTTTACATTTCTCGGATTTATTTTTCCCAAGCAAGAATCCATAGCCTCCCAAGTATTCACGTTGGCATAGATAGGTATATTAAGTTTTCTTGAAACGACCCCCGCACATTTGATGTGATCCGTATGTTCGTGGGTTATAAGCAATGCTTTAATTGTACTTGTACATATACCCACACTTTTAAGATTGTTAAAAATAGATTTATAAGAAATTCCCGCATCAATTAAAAAACCGGTACCGTTGCTGCTTATATATGTGCAGTTTCCGCTGCTGCCACTGGCTAAAGAACATAATTTGGCTGTCATTTTTTCCTCCGCATTCACTGTATTAGATACTTTTGTTATAAGTCTTTTTTACGTGTAAGCAACTTTTTCTATGGTATCCGCCTTAATTTTGCTCCGACCTTTACCAGCTTTTCTTCTAATTTTTCGTAGCCCCTGTCTATATGGGTTAAGTTGTTTATTGTTGTTTCGCCTTCCGCGGTGAGGCCTGCTATCACCATGGCAGCACCGGCTCTAAGATCCGTAGCACATACCGGCGCACCTGACAACTTTTCTATGCCTTCAATTACGGCTATCCTTCCATCAACATTAATCTTTGCTCCCATTCTTTTTAACTCATCCACATGTTTAAACCTGCCGTCGTATATGCTTTCCGTTATTATGGCCGTTCCATCGGCTATTGACAGCAATACGCTCATAGGCTGTTGCAAATCTGTAGGAAAACCGGGGTAAGGCATGGTCTTGATATTAGCGGCTATCGGCCTGCCGTTGGTCACCACCCTTAGGGAATCACCGTTTTCTATTATCTTTATACCCATTTCTCTCATCTTGGCACTTATAGAATCCAAGTGAGTAGGAATAATATTTCTAACCAAGACATTACCTTTGGATACAGCTGCCGCAATCATGAATGTACCCGCTTCCATTTGATCGGGAATTATGCAATG
>CAZMPR010000249.1:0-2516 GCA_964568265.1 uncultured Clostridiaceae bacterium
CACCTCCAATTGTATACATAGTATATTATGTGAAAACCGACAGAGGGCACTCTAACAGTGCAGCCGCTCCCTCTGATCAGTCTTATCCCTGCTTTTGTTTGTGTTTGGGATTCTCGCAAATTATCATTACTTTTCCTTTTCTTTTGATTATTTTGCATTTTTCACACATTGGTTTAACCGATGGTCTAACTTTCATTTTAAACCCTCCTTGATCATTTACCACGCCATGTGATTCTGCCTCTTGTCAAATCATATGGCGACAATTCAACTGTTACTTTGTCTCCGGGTAATATCCTTATAAAATTCATTCGGAGTTTTCCGGATATATGGGCCAAAATTTTGTGCCCGTTTTCCAACTCCACTTGAAACATAGCATTAGGCAATGCCTCAACAACTTTTCCCTCTACTTCAATTATATCCTGTTTAGACATAAGGTAATCAAACCTCCCGTTTATTTTTCTCTTCTAAGGACTTAAGATAATTCCTTATTTCAAAATCACCAATACTTTTGTCCGTCTTAATCTTTTCCTTTAGGGTATCCGAAATATAATTCGTAGCTTTTAAGTGCATCAGTTTCTTCTTTTTTGGCTTTTCTACTTTTCTTAAGGACCCATCTGAAATATAGACATACTTATCGTCTAATATTCCAAGAACTATAAATTTCCTGCCTTTGTCCCTGCCTGCCTTTGATATAACTACTTGCCCAAGTTCAATACTTACCATAAGCTTCACTCCAATTAAATCATTGTCAGAATTTCAGGTTCGTTTGTGGTTATGGCAATGGTGTTTTCATAATGAGCAGAAAGGCTGCCATCCGCTGTCACAACTGTCCAGCCGTCTGATAAAGTCCATACGTGAAACTTGCCCTCGTTGACCATAGGCTCTATAGCTATAGTCAAACCCGCTTTTAATCTCGGTCCCTTACCTGCTTCACCAAAGTTTGGCACTTGAGGTTCTTCATGCATATTTCTTCCTATACCGTGACCCACTAAGTCTCTTACCACCGAATATCCGCTTGATTCCACATAGGTTTGTATGGCGTGGGATATATCCTGCAATCTGTTACCTTCCACAGCCATGGCTATTCCTTTGAAAAAACTATTTTTAGTCACCATGATAAGATTTTTTGTTTTTTCTGATACATTGCCTACCTCAAATGTACGTGCCGCATCTCCGTAATATCCTTCATAAATAGCTCCGGTATCTATGCTTATTATATCTCCGTCTTTCAGCACTCTATTTCCCGGAATGCCATGGACTACTTCTTCATTAACAGATGCGCAAATACTTGCGGGGTAACCGTTGTATCCTAAAAACGCAGGTATTCCCTTATTGTCCCTTATGAATCTTTCCGCTATCCGGTCAAGTTCTTTAGTTGTGATTCCGGGTTCAATTACCTCTTTTAATTTTTCAAGGGTTTCGGCAACTATTTTACCCGCCGCCCTCATTATCTCTAATTCCCTGTCTGATTTTATATACATATATACTACTCCAAAGCTTCACATATCTTGACAAAAACATCTTCGGTACCAAGGGCACCGTTTACCGTTGTCAGTATGCCTTTTTCTTCATAGTATTCAATCAAGGGCTCTGTTTGATTCTTATATACTTCCAATCTATTTCTGACGGTTTCTTCTTTATCATCATCCCTGACATAGAGTTCTCCGCCGCATAAATCGCAAGTACCGTCTTTTTCGGGTTTATTAAGCCTTGCATTATATATGGCTCCGCAACTTCTGCATACAAGTCTGTTCGTTAATCTGTCTATCAGGGTTTCATCTTTCGTTTCTATATTTATAACACCGTCTAATTTGATTTTTAGTTCTTTCATTTCCCTTTCTAACGCTTCCGCCTGTTCAACTGTTCTTGGGAAGCCGTCTAAGAGAAAGCCTATTGTGCAATCGTCTTCCGTAAGTCTGTCTTTAACAATATCAACTACCAACTCATCGGGTACCAAAAGGCCCTTATCCATATACTCCTTAGCTCTCAGCCCTAATTTCGTTTTCTCTTTTAAGCTTTTTCTAAATATGTCACCTGTAGATATATGGGGGATATTGTATTTATTTATAAGCTTTGCTGCTTGTGTCCCCTTACCGGCACCCGGTGGGCCTAATAATACAACTCTCAATTTCATACATCTCCAATCTCATACTAATTCAAAAACCCTTGATAATTTCTCATTATCATTTGTGCCTCTATCTGCTGCACTGTTTCCATTGCTACGCTAACTACAATCAAAAGCGAGGTACTTCCAAAATATATCTTTATGTTTGTAAAAGTCATTAAAAATATCGGCAATATAGCTATAAATGCCAGGAAAAATGCACCTACTAAAGTAATTCTTGAAAGTGACCTTTGGATAAATTCCACTGTCGGCCTGCCCGGTCTTATACCCGGAATAAATCCACCATACTTTTTTATATTGTTTGCTACTTCTATCGGGTTAAAGGATACTGCAGTATAAAAATAAGTAAACCCGATTATAAGAAGTGCATAAATCACACCGTGCATCAGCG
>CAZMPR010000250.1:0-2483 GCA_964568265.1 uncultured Clostridiaceae bacterium
ATCCTGTGTGGATGGCGGCTTTACTTCCGTTATGATTGACGGTTCAAAATATCCCTTTGAAGAAAATATCAGATTAACTAAACAGGTTGTTGATTATGCCCATGAAAAAGGTGTAGTAGTTGAGGCTGAATTAGGCAAGCTTGCAGGCATAGAAGATGCAATAAGCGTTGCCGAAAAAGATGCAACTTTTACTGATCCGGATCAGGCGGTAGAGTTTGTTGAAAGAACCGGTGTTGATTCTTTGGCAATAGCCATAGGAACCAGCCATGGTGCCTTTAAATTTAAAGGTGATCCCATGCTTGATTTTGAAAGATTGGAAAAGATAACAAATCTATTACCCGGTTATCCTTTGGTTCTGCACGGGGCATCAACGGTTTTACCTGAATTTGTTGAATTGTGCAATACATATGGCGGTGATGTAGCAGGTGCAAAAGGCGTGCCCGAGGAAATGCTTCTTCGCGCAGGCAAATTAGGAGTATGCAAAATTAATATTGATACTGATTTAAGGCTGGCCATGACAGCCTCTATAAGAAAGCATTTACATGAGCATCCGGCGGATTTTGATCCCAGGAAATATCTGAATCCTGCAAGAGAGGCTATAAAGAATATGGTTAAACATAAAATAAAAAATGTTTTGAATTGCAGCGGAAGACTATAAAAATTGCGTACAAAAGTACGCAATTTTTAATTTCAGGATAGTTTTTTAAATGTAGTTTTTCAAAAATTCGGATACTTTATCTTTTTCTCTGCTTAAACTGATAATAAAACTGACTCCGAATCCTTTGTATAACTTTTCCAAGTCCTTTATAAACTGATTTAAACAAGAATCGTCCGCGGTTGAGATTACTTTTTGCCCATCAATAAAAATTTTCTCCGCATCAAGATTTTGTGAAATAATTCCGCATAAAAAACCATAAAAAGTCTTCAGATTTTCAATCCGGAATTCCCCGGCATTTACAAATCGAAGACTTCTATCCAATTCATACATATGGTTGTTATCCCTGTCAACATATACGATATGCCCTTTTGACTCTTGCAAAGCTGAATTTGCCATATCAATCATTATTTTCGTTTTCCCGGTGCCCTTTTCTCCCACAATAAACTTAACCATTTTAATTACCCCCTGACTTTTTTTTGGAGATTAATTAGAGAATACTATACTTTATATTATTTTTCAATTATATATTTTCAATAAAAAAGCAGTTTAAAAAGCACTAAATATATAATTCGAACTATATAAATCAACTGCATTTGTAATCTATACTTTATAATAGTTCTAAAACCATAGTTTTCCTTTGAATTCCGCCAGTAAAGCCATTTCATAGTAAAATCCAGGGGTTATACAGATATTATAGTTGCTCCTGCTATTTACATTATACTATTTTTCTGCGATAATATAATATATATATATTTTTAGCTATCTTATAATTATTATGGGATATTTAACTCTTTGCTATTTTTCATAGCTTCATTTATAGCATAATTATTAGGGTAGCGAATAATTAAAATGAAAGGAGTAATGATAATGACCAAAAAAGAAAGACAAAAAAGGGAAGCAACTATATTAGACGCATTAATTCCTATAGTTATAACAGTTGCAATTCTCATGTATGCTATTTTAGTTCTGGAAGCTGATGTTCATATCCCCCTTGTATTAGGTTCTATAATTACAGCTTTAGTTGCTATTTACAGGTTAGGCTATACTTGGGATGAACTGGAAAAAGGATTTTTGGAAACCATTGATTCAACTATGCAGGCTATAATAATCCTTGCAGTAATCGGTATGATTATCGGAACATGGATTCTGGGAGGCATAGTGCCTACACTGATTTTCTATGGTTTGCAGATATTATCACCGTCGTTCTTCCTTATAGCTTCAATGTTATTATGCAGTATAGTTTCCTTGGCAACAGGCAGTTCTTGGACCACAGCCGGTACAGTCGGTATAGCACTTATGGGTGTTGCGGCAGGACTTGGTGTTCCCGGTCCGATGGCAGCAGGTGCAATTATATCCGGTGCATATTTCGGTGATAAATTGTCTCCCCTTTCAGATACCACAAACTTAGCTCCTGCAATTGCAGGATCCAATTTATTTGACCATATTAAACACATGTTTTACACAACGGGTACTTCTTATGCAATTGCTTTGGTAGCTTTCGGTATAATGGGAGCCCGTTTTGCAGGAAAAGAATTAGATGTTCCCGCAATTAATGAAATTCTGAACACTATGGCTGATAATTTTGTAATAAATCCACTGCTTCTTATAGTTCCCGTTATAGTTATTGTTGCAGTAGCAATGAAGATGCCTGCTATACCAGGTCTTATGATGGGTACGATTTTAGGCGGTATTGCAGCTATGTTATTACAAGGCGCAGCTTTCGGAGACGTTGTAGATGCAATGCACTATGGCATTGTTTCCGAGACAGGTAACGAAATGTTAGACGAACTATTGACTCGTGGCGGATTAGATAGTATGATGTGGA
>CAZMPR010000251.1:0-2480 GCA_964568265.1 uncultured Clostridiaceae bacterium
CATTGCCTTTGTATAGCACCTAACCAAGTCTTCATACATTTTTAGTTTTTTGTCATCATCAGCATGATGATATAAAGCTGCTTTCCCATAGTATAATGCTGCCCTATGATAAAAAGCTCCGGCTGTAGCTTCATGTCCCTTTACGTCCGCTTCTTTAGCAAGCTCTTCCTGTTGTTGTGCTACTATATTCCAAGCTTTAGGCATGGAGCGCATGCAGGTTATACGAGATGAGGCACGCATTATATCCACGTGCTTAAAACCTTTCTCTTCTAACCCCATATTTGCATTTTTCATAAATGCTTCAATACCATACTGAGCGACAAACTGATTTTGAACCCAGGTCTCGTTCTGTCTGTATTTCCCTTTCATACTTTCCCCCCTTTAAAATTCTGTAATAATTTTAAGGCGCCTCACC
Organism: uncultured Clostridiaceae bacterium; assembly: GCA_964568265.1. Lineage (GTDB taxonomy): Bacteria > Bacillota > Clostridia > Lutisporales > Lutisporaceae > JAAYKT01. Next base: position 416 of record CAZMPR010000251.1, read on the forward strand.
TCCTTAGTAAGAACTCATTCAAATCTATTTAAACAGCCCAATGCCATAGTTGTTACATTAACTCTTTTAACCAAAGGCTGCATAGACGCATGTAGTGCAATGACATATCAAACCAGATGTCATTTTAACTATGTTATAAGCAAATGCCGTGCCAATCTTTTATTCCCGATTTTATCAATATCGTTATTAAGTTTCCTTCGCATATACATATTTAACGGAACGTCCCATACCTGACATAGTCAAATCACCTGCAGACACAAGTCTTGACAGATCTCTATATGCAGTCACTCTATTTACTTTCGTCAGGTTACAATAAATTTTATTGGTAATATATTCATTGTTTTTAAGATAAGAAAATATAATCTGTTTACGATTATCAAATTCACTGCCGTGAGTAACCTTTAATATCGCTTCCTCAGAGATTTTTTTAGATTCATCCTTTGTAATCATTAAATAATCAGGCAAATCCGACTTTCTTATCAACCCACCCTCGCATAGATAATAAAGGCTTTCTAAAGTATTTTTTAGTTCTCTGACATTTCCCGGCCAAGAATAAACTTTCATATAAAACAGCGCTGAAGGTGTAATAGCGACTGTTCCCCCTGTTTTTTTGTTTAATTTATTTAGAAAATACCTGGTCAGAATAGGTATATCTTCCTGTCTATCCCTTAACGGAGGCACATGAAGATTTACACCAGATAAACGATAATAAAGATCTAATCTAAAAGAATCACTTGATGAAAGCTCATCTATTCGCTTATTTGTTGCAGCTATTAAGCGAATGTCTATGAAGCGTTTGTTGTTTGAACCTACTCTTCGAATTGAAAATTCCTCAAGGGCCCTAAGTAGTTTTGGTTGAAAGTCCAACGGCATGTCCCCTATTTCATCTAAAAATAGAGTCCCACCGTTAGCTACCTCAAATAATCCCGGCTTACCGCCCTTTTTCGCACCGGTAAATGCGCCTTCATCATAGCCGAATAATTCGCTTTCAATTAAATTAGAGGATAATGCGGAACAGTTAATGGCAACAAAGGGCGAATCAGAACGTAGACTTTGGGCATGAACCGACCTTGCTACGAGTTCTTTTCCTGAGCCGGTTTCACCGGTTATTAGAACCGCTAAATCTGATTTAGCGATTCTATTAATCTTTTCTTTTAACTTCATTATCTCAGGGTCTTTCCCTATAAACTCTGTGTAGCTTTCGCTTTGAAAATCACTAAAACTTTCTTTATTTATTTCCTTGACCTTTTCTATTGCGTTAATATCTTTTGCAATAAAAATAGCGCCTATCAAATTCTCGTTTTGCAGAATAGGCATTGTTTCAACAATATATACACTACCGTCGTCTCTTTGAGAAATACCTCTTATTGCTTTCCGTGTTTTTAAAACATCTACAACCCTAGACGGTGGATCAAAACCTTTCACATTTTGGCCTATTAAATATTCCTTCTTGATTCCCCGGAGGCTTGCAAAAGCTTCATTTACCATCATTATATTACCTTCCGCATCGGTAACCATAATAGGATCGTTTATCAAGTTGAAAAGATCATCATTACCCCATTGGGTGTTTTGCGATACCCTAATCGCTTCATCAATCATTGAATCAGTATAAACATACTGCCCAATAACCCTTTTACCAGGTATAAACACTTGTTTCCCCCCTTTAACATGATATAGATAGAATGTAAGATGATGTGTTTTTTTGCAAACAAAAAACTCTAATAGATACTCATGCAAGAATCATGCACACAATTAATACAATATCTAAATATGAGTTTTTAATTATGTAAATTAAATTTTAGTTAAAATGGTATATAACGATGCATTGATATGTTTACATAAAATATATTAATACATTAGAGAAGCGATTGCAAGCGGAAATAAATGTAGTGTAGCATTAAATGTAGCTATTGGATACAGTTATTTTTGAATAAGATTAAGTTCCGCAAAAGGTTCTGTAAGGACATGATGTAGGTGGAGGCGGTGCAGAGTATTCTTTTTGTCCTTCTATATGGGCGTAAGGCCTTGTTAGGATATCAACAAGCTTATTCATTGCAGCATAATC
>CAZMPR010000252.1:0-2415 GCA_964568265.1 uncultured Clostridiaceae bacterium
CCGCCGGGTACAAAAGGCAGAGTCCAATCATAACCGTATAGGTTTTGCCCCATCATAATTTTACTTGCGGGCATTTGGGTTAATGCATACTGAAGAACTTGCCTCACAGGACCTATCGGTGATACGGCCATGGGCGGACCGCCGCTCCAACCCCATTCATATGTCATTATAACTACAAAGTCCGCTATTGCCCCAATAGCTGCATAGTCATGAGCTTCATACAATATTCCCGGTTGATCTGAACTGGTTTTTGGAGCCAGGGCAACAGAAAGTAGCAATCCCTCGGGAGCCAGGCGTGCTTTTGCCTTTCTCAGGAAATTGCTATAGTTATCCCTCAGCTCGGGAGGTAAAAATTCAAAATCAAAATGTATATCGCCAAAATTGTTCTGCTTTGCTATTGCGATTATATTATCCAACAATCTGTTTTGCACATTTTCGTCAGTCAAAATTATTCTTCCCAGTTCGGTGCTGAATTGCCCCTCTTCCAGGTTTGTTATAGCCATCATAAGCGCCGCATTGTTTCCTTGAGCTATTGACGGCAAATTGCCCAAAGGCGGTGCTTGAAGTGACCCGTCTCTTTGAACTTGATAACTGAACATCGCCAAGTATGTCAAAAACGGAGCGGCTTTTCTTGCAGATTGCTCCAGTTCGGGAGAAACCGTGTTGCCAAAAGGCTCTGCATAAGCATTGGTCTCAGCACTTCTTCTTGGTCTTGGCGGAATATAGAGCCTCATTCCTATTTGCAGGGGCTGTGTCACGGAAATACCGTTGATCCGAGCCAGCTCCTGATAAGAAATTCCGAAATTTTGTGCAATACTGTATAAACTATCTCCCGGCTGCACCCAATAGAAGCTGCCTACAATGGGTATTACCAGTGTTTGGCCGACAACCAGTTGATTGGGATTTGGCACTTCATTAGCTGCGACAATGGAAGATACTGTAGAATCGTACATTTGGGCGATTGAAAATATTGTCTGTCCGGGCTGGACGACGTGGATTTGCATTAGAACACCTTCCTATAATAAACTTATTGCTACCATTATATGCCGCAAAGAAATAAATGTAATAAACACTATACTATTTATGTGGACTGAATATTTAAAAGCAGACTTAAGGGATTAAGTATTGGGATATAGACAAATTTTTGAGTGCTGTATTATATTCATTGCGACTTTCGCTTAATTTGTTAGGCACTGATCTATGGACAATTTTTTAGCTAATGAAGGAAATTGTTATTAAATATAGAATATAATTAAGACACAACTTTTTACAGAATCTTTTATTTTTTGTTACAATCACGTAGAAACATTAAAGTTTATAAATTTTATGGAGGGATATAGCATGTTAAAGAAAGAGAAGCTTTTATATTTAGTGGAAATATTAAAAAAGGAAAATTTAGACGGTTGTATAATGGGACCCAGTGATGATTTGGAATATATGGCGGGTATAGCTAATTTTCATGATGAAAGATTCAGAGGGTTTTATGTATTGGCCGACGGCAGATACTTCTTTATTTGTCCCGGATTATACTATGAAGAGGTAAGAAATGCATTGGGTGAAGATACACATATCTATATATGGTATGACAGTGAAGGTGTAACCGGCTCCTTTATTGAAGCAGAAAAAGATTATAATCTGTCAGGCAAAACCATTGCCATAAATGACGGTGTCAGAGCTATTGATCTTATTGACATGGGAGAAATAATTAAAAGTAAATTTGTGAACGGTCATACAATGCTTGAGGAGCTGAGAATTGTTAAAGATGAGGAAGAGGTAGGCTATTTGGCAAAGGCCGCTGAAATTGCCGATAAAGCTTTTGTTGAAGTAGTTAAGCATATTAAACCGGGGATATATGAAAGGGATATAGCAAATAAATTAAAAGAATTGCTGATTGAATTCGGCGGTGAAGGGGTATCCTTCGATCCGATAGTGGCATCGGGACCCAACAGTTCAAAACCGCACTACAGCGATTACGACAGAATGATTGAAGAACAGGATTTGATAATCCTTGACTATGGATGCAAATATAAGGGATTTTGCTCTGATATATCAAGAGTCGTATTCGTAGGGGAACCTACGGAAGAGCAGAAAAAGGTTTATGAAATAGTCCTGAGAGCCAATATGGATGCGGAAAAAGCCGTGAAAGAGGGGGTTACCGCAGAATCCATAGACGCAACGGCACAAAAAGTTATAAGAGATGCGGGATACGGTGAATATATATTATCGAGGACGGGACACGGCATAGGCTCAGCTGTCCATGAAGCGCCTTATATAAAGGAAGGTAATAAACAAATTCTTAGGACGGGAATGGCATTCAGTATCGAGCCCGGAATATACATAGCCGGGAAATTCGGTATGAGAGTAGAGGATATTGTAGTAGTTGACGGTAACGGCATAAATGTTCTAAATAAAGCA
>CAZMPR010000253.1:0-2385 GCA_964568265.1 uncultured Clostridiaceae bacterium
CCTGAATTGTCACCGTGCTTTATACATTCATCATTTATATATATTCCGTCTGTGGTTGTCATTCCCACGCATTTATTCATTTCTCTTAACATATGGTTAATCATTCTTACTGTGGTTGTTTTTCCGTTTGTACCGGTTACCGAAATTATCGGGATACTATACTCTTTATCTCTGGGACATATGTGTTCTACTATTTCATAAGCTACATTCCTTGACTTACCTTCCGCAGGAAAATGGTGCATTCTGATACCGGGAGCCGCATTTATCTCTATAACCGCTCCTCCTGACTCTATTAACGGTTTGCTTATATCCTGGATGGTAATATCAATACCTGCAATATCTAAACCGATAATCTTTGCGGCTTTTACCGCAAAATTAACGCTTTCGGGATGTACCTTTTCCGTTACGTCAATTGCAATTCCTCCCGTGCTTAAATTATCATTTTCCCTTAAATATATAATTTCATCGCGGGCGGGAATGAAATTAAGGCTGATATTCTGTTTTGCCAAATAAGCTTCAACTACCTTGTCTACCACAATTTTTGTTAGGGGTTTTTCATGGCCTTCTCCTCTTTTTGTGTTCTCTTTGTTTTCAATTTCTATAAGTTCGTTTATTGCATGTTCACCATCTCCCACTACATGGGCCGCAATCCGCATTGAAGCGGCGACCATCTTATCCCCAACTACCAACAGTCTATAATGATTACCTTTTATGTACCTTTCGACTAAAATTGTGTCCTCATATTCTTTTGCAATTCTATAGGCTTGCAAAACCTCTTCAGGGGTTTTTAAATTAATTGATACACCTATTCCATGGCTTCCATAATTCGGTTTAACAACCACGGGGTATCCCAAAATCATGCATTGTTTTAATAGTTCTTCCTCACTTTTAATTAGCTTTCCTTCTGGAACAGGGATCCCGTAATCTGACATTATCAACTTTGCCAACTCTTTATTGCAAGCAGTATCAACTGAAATGCAAGAGGAATCGTCTGATAATGTTGCTTGCATGACCCTCCCATTTTTACCGTATCCCAATTGTATCAGGCTCCCGTTTCCGATTCTTGTAATAGGTATACCGCGTTTTTTAGCTTCAAGCTTTATCATTTCCGTACTTATGCCAAAGTCCTGCTTAATACACTCATCCTTGATTCTTTTCAGTTCTTGATCAAGATTAAATTCCGTTTTCTCTATTATACTATAAACCAATTCCACGGCTAATTTCCCTGATTCAATCCCGGCATATTCATTAATATATGAATATATAACGTAATAATTTTTTTCATTTTCACCGCTTATTGCTTTTCCGAAAGCTACATTGTATCCTAATAAATTTTGCAATTCAATGGCTATATGTTCTATTACATGAGGAAAGTATGTACCTTCATCTAATCTTTCCCGAAAACCTCCCACATAACCTTTAGAGCAACTATGCTTACTCAAGCCTGGTAACAGCTTAATTAACGCATCATTAAACCCTTCTATATCTTTAGTAGATGTATTATAATAATCTTCTAATTCAACATTAAGTCTAATAACCGGTTTATGGCTGTAAATATTTCTTCCTTGATAAGCATACAAGCTAACTATTTTCAACTTTCTTCCTCCTCAGAGTTATCATTTTGATTAAAATTTAAATCCTTTTCCATTATTCCCTGTTTTGTATTGATATTAAACCCGTAACCTTCGGGTAATACATGTATTTTCACATTTGTTATTGCCAAAGGCTCATCAGGGTTTTGTTCTGATATATTTGTAAAACGAATATCCCTACCGTCTACAACCGTCACAACACCCGAACCGGCTACGCGAAATTTAAGCGTAGAATCTACGACAACGGCAGTATTTTCATCTATACCTAACCCAATAATAGAAGGATTTTGTGCCACTGCCGCCAATAACCTTCCTATCCTTCCCCTCTGGTTAAAATGTTGATCAATAATCACACCTTGAAGCATTCCCATGCCTGGCGCCATTTTCAAAGTGCATTTCCTTGGGGCTTCATCATCTTTACCTTCCACAACCATTACCTGACTCATCATTGAGGCTCCGGCGCTAGTGCCTGCAACGGTATTACCCGCGTTCAAACTTTTTACTAAGGCTTTGTGAACCTGTGTACCTCCTAATATGCTTGAAATTCTCAGTTGATCTCCCCCGACAAAAAAAATACAATCCGATTTAACTATTCTGTCGGCATGGTATTTATCGTTGGCTTGTTCCCTATCATCAATTTTAATTCCGTATACTGACTTAACGCCGAGGTCTTTAAATATTTCACAATATTCTTTTTCGGCACCATCAGGATTAATTGCTGCCGTTGTAATTATTGCAATATTGGCATTACGCCCTCCTGAAATACTGTGTACTATTTTCAATATCCTTTTAT
>CAZMPR010000254.1:0-2369 GCA_964568265.1 uncultured Clostridiaceae bacterium
TTATTCAAAGAACCTTTAATATAGTCCTGCGAGGCTTAAAAGGTAAATTTTATAAGAATGTTTATAACCTTTTAGCTTTCGCGCTGAAAGGTTTTTTAACACCTTTAAACTAGTCCGAGAGACTAAAAAGGAGGAAAATTGATGAGTTTAGAAGGAAGACATTTAATCGATCCCGGTGATTTTACCTTGGATGAACTGGATGAAGTATTTTCTCTTGCAGAGAGGATAATAGAAAAACCGGAGACTTACAGCACTGTCTGCCAAGGGAAAATATTAGGAACATTGTTTTATGAGCCAAGCACGAGAACCCGCTTAAGTTTTGAGTCAGCAATGCTTAGGATGGGTGGCAGAGTACTTGGCTTTTCTGATGCCACTCACAGTTCCGTCGCAAAAGGAGAAAGTATCGCCGATACCATCAGAGTTCTATCATCATATACCGATATAGTTGTTATGAGGCATCCAAAGGAAGGAGCTCCCAGGCTTGCTTCTCAGTATTCAAATATTCCCATAATAAACGGCGGTGATGGTGGCCATCAGCATCCCACACAGACCCTGGCTGATTTGCTGACTATCAGAGAGTTAAAAGGCGGAATCAGCGGCAATAATGTTGCATTTTGCGGTGACTTAAAATTCGGAAGAACAGTTCACTCTCTTATAAAAACTCTTTCCAGATACCCGGATAATAAGTTTATACTCATATCACCGGAAGAATTAAGATTGCCCGAGTATCTGAAGAATTTGCTTAAAAACAGCGGGAACGCTGAAATTTATGAGACAGAAAGTTTAGAGTCCGTTGTAGATGAAATAGATATTTTATATATGACAAGGATTCAAAAAGAAAGGTTCTTTAACGAGGCGGATTATGTAAGGCTAAAAGACAGCTATATACTGACAAAGAATAAACTTTCGAATTCAAAAGACAGCATGATTGTAATGCATCCGCTTCCAAGGGTAAATGAAATAAGCTATGATCTGGACGAAGACGAAAGAGCCGTTTATTTTAAACAAGCCAAGTTCGGTATTTATGCAAGGATGGCGCTTATGGCCTTGCAGTTGGGGGTGATATAATGCTTAAAGTTGATAGCATACACTACGGAATAGTAATAGACCACATAACTCCAGGAAAGGGTAAAAAAATATTTGATAAGCTTAATTTGGGAGAGGTAAATTTCCCTGTGGTTCTTTTAAGAAATGTCAGCAGCAGTAAATTAGGTAAAAAGGATATTATAAAGATAGAGAATAAAATTGATGTGGATATGACTATGTTAGGTCTTATTGATCCAAATATAACTATAAATTTCGTGGAAAACGATGAGATAGTGAAAAAAATGAAGGTGGAAATTCCTCATGTTGTACAAGGGCTGTTTAAGTGTAAAAACCCGCGTTGTATAAGTAACTCGGAAGAAAATGTTAAACCCTTGTTCAGATTGATAAGATCGAATGGTACTATAGAGTATTGCTGTGAATACTGCGAAGAATGGACAACTTACTCCCTTTAATATATACTCCGGATTTTTATGTATTTTATTTTATTTTATGGTATAATTAAATAAAAAGCGAGGGGTGGTTATATGAAATTCTTTGAGTTCAGTGTTGGAATGACTAAAGCCATTCAGAAAACCGTGACAGAAGAAGATACTGCCCACTACTATGGCAGCGGAGCCCTTGAAGACCTTTTGGCTACGCCTACTTTAACTGCTTATATGATTGAGGCATCAGTCATGCTAATTGATTCACTTTTACCTGAAGGGTATATATCAATAGGCAGAAGATTAAGCATAGAACATCTAATGCCTACTGTAAAAGGAATGACAGTTACAGTTGAAAGTAAAATATCGAATATTGAAGGCAATAAAATAAACATTGATATAACTGCTTATGATGAATTGGGGGTTATAGGCAGGGGGCAGCATGAAAGATATATAGTGAAGCATGATATTTTGATGGGAAGAGTGCAAAACAGATGCGGACTACTAAATCCCACGCCTTAAACTTGAGATTTGCATTACTAAAAGAATATATATGTAATATAAAAATGCATATATATTTTAGAAAAGTTGAAATTTCAATCAGTTGTATTGATAGGCCAAATTATTAAAGTTCAAGAGTCTTGACGAATATTGATGAAAATTAAAAGAAAAAATTTTTAGAAGATTCCATAAAAGTATTTCTTTTTTTGAAATTTTATATTATAATGGTTAAATAAATAAGTAAATATTTACTCATGCTTTCGCTGAATCTCCATTATGGAGAACGGGGGAACCAACTATTGGGGTGAATCTCACTTATGTGAGTAGGGCTATACTCTTTCAGCCCGAATCCGTCAGCTAACCTCGTAAGCGTGGGAAGAGGAGGTTTGGGTGTATAAG
>CAZMPR010000255.1:0-1641 GCA_964568265.1 uncultured Clostridiaceae bacterium
TTTTCAACTATAAGTTCTGTAGCTTTCGTATTAAGCATTATCTCTATATCTTTATTGTTCTTTCCTATATACTCCATATAAGTTTCTATATAGCCTGTACCGATAGGTTTCTCAGGTTTATGAGACCTGGGCCACAGGGCACCCAACACGGTAAATATATCATTTTTAAATTTCATACCCATGCTTTCAAGCCATTCCAAAGCCGGATATGCTTTCTCAACCAGAGTCCTTATGAGCTCGGGCTTAGCCAACTTATCCCCGCCCTCGTAGGTTTGAATATAGTGCTTATCAAATGAATCTTCTATGCCTTGCGCCGATTGTCTTTTGGGATCAACTGCATTATATGCCGCACCGGATATAATCGTATTACCGCCAACCAATGGCATCTTTTCTAAAACTAAAACTTTGACACCGTTTTGATGAGCTGATACTGCTGCTGCAAGCCCTGCGCCTCCCGCACCGATAATAACCACATCGGCTTTTTTCTCTATCTTACCCCTTATATTCGTAATACCGGTGTCTACTTCCTTCCAATAATCGTCAATATTTACACCTGCCTTTTCCAAGGCCTCCTCTACTGCTGCTATAACTCCGGTACTGGATTTTGTGCATCCTGCCACCGCATCTACAGCTATACTCTGATGTTTTACAATTTCATCTGCAATTATCTCTGCTGCCAAAGCCCCTACGCCAGGCGACTCATTGTGTTCCATCAACCGTACAGCTTCTAATTTTTTGCCCTTTAATGTTACCCCTACCTTTATAGTACCGTAACACCCTCTTCCTGCGCCTATGTACATATTAGATTCAGTGTCTTCGGAGGCAGGCTCTTCCGGCTTATCTGATAATCTAATCTTCTGCCCCGGATATATTAAATGCGGGTTCTCCAAGTCATTTAATCCTGCAAGTTCTTGCCAAGTAGTGTCATTGCTTTCAGCAATCTTCCAAAGAACATCTCCGGGATTCACCGTATAAATACTATCCGCATAAAGAGCGGTAGCAGCCGAAAATATCAATATGGCTATAAGAGTCAAGCTTAAAATTCTTCTTCTCATTTTCATTTCTCCTCCAAAACAAATAATATCTAACTGCTATTATTAGAAACTGCAATTTCAATCCTTACATCAAATTTTAAATTCTTATATGTAATATAATTCAATATTGGACATGATAAATCCTCTATGCGTATTTTGCTTTCGTCTTTTACAAATGAAAGCATTCCGAGGACTTTAAAACTATTGCAGTTTCCCTCTGCATTTTATCGGTATTTCTTCCAATATTTCACCATTTGATATCAGATAGGCTTTATCGTAAAGGTTGCAAACCGGACATATATGATTCGGTATAATTTCTACTTTATCACCTATTTTTATTTGGTTTCTGAATTTTTCATTATAGATTATGGCATGTTCATCATATACATCATGAATATAAACTTCATCATAGCCTTTTATGTATCCGAGACCTTTTGTTGCACATATTCCTATACTTCTTGTCTGTGCCGTGATTCCCTTAGCCCCCACATCGGTAATGACTCTTTCTTTGGTAGGTCGGGAAATTACAGTAGTAAGAACTGATGCAGCACATCTATCGTAGTTTCCAATTGCGTTTGCTTGTGATGCATCCATAAGAATATAAGTG
>CAZMPR010000255.1:1651-2354 GCA_964568265.1 uncultured Clostridiaceae bacterium
CGGGTCTTATCTCGGTGATGCCCTCCATTATGTTAAAATCATGCATCAATGAAGGCGTTGAGCCTATACTTATCGTTTCTAATCTAAACCCCAACTCATCTGCTATCCTTGCAAAATTTAAAGTTCGCATTTGGCTTTCCAAAAATATTGCTTTGCATTGATTTAAATCTTTTGCTTTATAGGAATGACCGTCATGAGAAAAAATGCCTTTCAGATTTATATTTTTGCATGTTTTTAAATAATTCAAAAGTTTTGTAAAATCAGCTTCTTCTATTATCCCTGAGCGCTCTTCCCCAACCTCAATTTCCACCAAAACATCAGCCTTTTTATTCCCATTTAAGAAAACGTTTTCAATCATCTTCAAATGTTCAATGCTGTCAATGCCAAACGATATATTTATACTCTCGGCTAACTTTTTAATTCTAGAAAGTTTTGTATCTCCAACAATTTCATTAGCTATGAATATATCTTTTATACCGTATTGTGCCATTACCTCCGCTTCACCAACCTTTGCAACGGAAATCCCCGTAGCACCGGCTTCATCTTGCAGTTGTGCCAGTTTAGGCATTTTATGAGTCTTCGTATGAGGACGGAGGTTTACTTTTTGCTTATCAGCATAGTTTTGCATATATTTTATATTGCACATCATAATATTTTTATCAATTAATAATACCGGTGTATCTAAATCAGCTACTTTCAAATT
>CAZMPR010000256.1:0-2352 GCA_964568265.1 uncultured Clostridiaceae bacterium
GGGCTGAAAATCTATACTACTTTTTATCCTATGTATTATATTACCGATGAAATAGCCAAGGATAAGGCAGATATCATTCAACTTATACCATCCGGTGTGGAGCCCCATGACTGGGAACCAACACTGAAAACCATGGCGGAACTAAAAGACAGTGATATATTCATATATAATGGTGCCGGTATGGAGAGATGGGCTGAAAAAATTATAAAGAACCTGCAAGAAAGCAATGTAAAGATTGTTGAGGCAAGTCAAGGCATAGAATTAATCAAAGGTGACAGCAATCATAGCGAAGATTATGATCCCCATACTTGGGTTAGCCCCGTGAACCTAAAAGTTCAGGCAAAAAATATTCTAAATGTTTTAATAGAGGCGGATAAAGAAAATAAGGAGTTTTATGAGACTAATTATGAAGTGTTGGTGAAAAAGCTTGATAAGCTCCACAAAGATATATTAGAAGCCGCGAAGGATTTTAGAATTAAAATTATTGTTACATCCCATGAGGCTTTTGGATACTTTGCTAAAGAATACGGGATAACTCAGGTCCCAATAAGAGGGATTTCGCCGGAGCAAGAGCCCAGTCCCGCAAAATTAGCTGAAATAGTTAGGTTGTGCAAGGAAAACGAAATAAAATATGTGTTTGTGGAAAAGTTTGTGAACCCGAAGTTTTCCAGAGTTATTGCCGATGAAATAAAAGGGGATGTTCTTACATTGAATGCGGCCCACGGCCTCAGCGAAGATGAGATAAAAGCGGGGCAAGATTATATTTCTTTAATGTATGAGAATTTGAATAACTTGGAAAAGGCACTGAAATAGTATAGAATTGTCTTAATACGGAGGTGTTATTAATGGGTAAAATCGTAGGAGCTTATATTCTTCCTCATCCGCCTATAATGATAGAAGAAATTGGCGGAAAAGAATCGCAAAAAGTATACGATACTATAAAGTCACTGCAAAAGGTAAGCGAAAAGATTGCACTGCAAAACCCTGATACAATTATAATAATTACACCCCACGGCCCTATGTTCGGCGATGCCATGAATTTTGCAATGGAAGAAATATTGACAGGAAGTTTCAGGAGGTTCGGTGCCTCCGGATTAAAATATAGATTTGAGAATGATACTGAATTAGCTGATAAAATAATGGATGAAGCGGACAAAGAGGGTGTATATTGCATTCCTTTTACGAAGGAAATGGCCAAAACTTACAGAACCGGCTATGAACTGGACCACGGTGCATTGGTGCCATTGCATTTTATTGAAAAAAACAATAAAGACATTAAATTGGTTCACATTACATACAGCGGTCTTACCATTGCTGATCATTATAAATTGGGTATGGCAATTAAAAAAGCCGTGAGTTTATCGGATAGAAATGTTGTGGTAATTGCCAGTGGGGATTTGTCGCACAGGCTGACTTTTGACGCCCCGGCAGGCTATGACGAAAGAGGAAAAGAATACGATAAATACTACTTGGATATAGTGAAAAAAGGAGACGTTAACACTTTTCTATCAATTGATAAAGAGTTTATAGAGGCGGCGGGGGAATGTGCTTACAGATCAACGGCGGTCATGTTCGGATGCTTTGATAAATGTGAAATAAAAGGCGAAGTATATTCCTATGAAGGCCCCTTCGGCGTAGGTTACGGCGTGGCGGAAATTTATTGGAACAGTTGCGATAAAGAGGAAAGCTGCTTGGATAGGTTCACAAAGAATGAAAATGAGAGATTAAATAATATACGAAAAAATGAAGATCCGTATGTAAGACTTGCAAGAACGGTATTGGAAAACAGGGTTAGGTTTGGCAGAAAAATTGAAATACCTGACGGGCTGCCAAGTGAAATGCTCGAAAAGAGAGCCGGGGTTTTTGTATCTTTGAAAAAAAGCGGAGAGCTGAGAGGATGTATAGGTACAATCAGACCTACCGCAAAAAACGTAGCAACAGAAATAATGCAAAATGCTGTTTCGGCAGGGCTTAAGGATCCAAGATTTTTACCGGTGGAGGAAGATGAATTGCCCCATCTTGTATACTCTGTTGATGTACTTGGTGATGCGGAGAAAATCGATTCTAAAGATAGTTTGGACCCTAAAAGATATGGAGTTATCGTAAGAAAAGGCTTCAAAACAGGTCTTTTGCTGCCAAACTTGGAAGGAGTAAATACAATAGAAGATCAGCTGAATATTGCACTAAAAAAAGCCGGAATTAATGAAAATGAAGATTATGAATTGGAACGATTCGAAGTAATCCGGCATTATTAGTTAAATTTAAGTATATTCAGTTATATACTAATTCAATTCTGTGATTTTATCTGCCATTATTTCAATACTATCTGATTTCATATCTTCTTGCAGCAGT
>CAZMPR010000257.1:0-2325 GCA_964568265.1 uncultured Clostridiaceae bacterium
GTCGGACTTTTAAATAACGGCACGGAAGAGGGCAAGGGTAACGAATTGACAAAGCAAAGTTTTGAACTATTAAAAAACTGTAATATAAATTTCATAGGCAATATAGAAGCAAGAGACATAGTAAACGGTATTTGTGATGTGTGTGTCTGTGACGGTTTTGTAGGAAATATAGTTCTTAAAAATACGGAAGGATTGGCACAAGGGATTATGAGTATGATAAAAGAGGAAATCACTAAGTCAACCAAATCCAAAATAGGCGCCCTTTTGATAAAAAACAGTTTATTGGGATTGAAGAAACGATTTGATTATAAAGAGTATGGAGGAGCACCTTTTTTAGGTATTAACGGGATAATGATTAAGGCTCATGGAAGTTCCGACAAAAAGGCAATAAAAAATGCAATCCGTCAAGCAAAACTCTTACATGATAATAATTGTATAGACCTGATTATAAAAGAAATCAACGAGACTGGAGTTGTTTAACTTGACCAACTGTCATAAGGTTGCAAGCATCATTGGTACAGGCAGTTATGTGCCTGAAAAGGTGCTTAGTAATAAATATTTTGAACAGATAGTTGATACAAGCGATAGTTGGATTGTTTCAAGAACAGGTATCAAGGAGAGAAGAAAAGCACCCGATTATATTGCCACATCCGATATGGCAACAAAGGCAGCCTTAAACGCTTTGGAAGATGCAAACCTTACACCTTCTGAACTGGATATGATTATTGTTGCTACCGTAACCCCTGATATGCCTTTTCCATCAACAGCTTGTATTGTACAAAAAAACATAGGAGCCAAAAATGCAATTGCATATGATATTGAAGCCGCATGCTCAGGATTTATCTATGGTCTTTCTATAGCTGAACAATTTATTAAAACAAAGGCAATGAAAAATATTTTAGTTATAGGTGCTGAAAGTCTTACTAAAATCACCGACTATAAAGACAGAAATACTTGTATATTATTCGGTGACGGCGCAGGTGCTGCAATACTCTCTGAAAAAAAAGGTTGTGAGATATTAGCAACATACATCGGTTCCGATGGAAACGGCAGTGATTTGCTTTATTTACCGGGGGGAGGCTCTAAAGCACCGCCTTCTTTGGAGACTCTAAAAAACTCTATGCATTATATAAAGATGGAAGGATCGGAGGTCTTTAAGTTTGCGGTAAGAATTATGGAATTGGCAACGGAAAAAGTGCTTCATATGTGTAATTTGAATAAAAAGAATATTGATTTCCTGGTGCCTCACCAAGCTAATGTAAGAATTATTGAAAGTGCTATGAAAAGATTAAAACTTACAAAAGAAAAGGTTTTTATCAACCTTGATAAATATGGCAACATGTCCTCCGCATCCATTGCCGTGGCTTTGGATGAAGCGAAAAGAACCGGAAAAATGTTAAAAGGCTATAACGTAATATTAGTTGCTTTTGGGGGAGGGCTGACTTGGGGTTCAGCCGCTATCAGATGGGCATAGCAGATATATATTAAACTTTTAAATCAGGTCTGAGGAGGTTCATTAATGATAAGTACAAGAATTTGCAGTCTTTTAAATATTAAATATCCAATATTACAAGGGGGTATGGCTTGGGTTGCTACCGGGGAATTAGCAGCTGCAGTATCAAATGCCGGTGGATTAGGCATAATTGGCTCAGGCAATGCACCTGTAGATTATGTTATTAAGGAAGTACATAAAGTAAAAGAAATAACGGACAAACCTTTTGGAGTCAATGTTATGCTATTATCTCCCTATGCAGAAGAAGTTGTAAATGTAATCTATGAGGAAAATGTGCCCATAGTAACTTTTGGTGCGGGGAACCCGGGGAAATATATAAAAAAGTTAAAGGCAGGAGGTATCAAAATTATTCCAATAGTACCTTCCGTTGCTTTAGCAAAAAGAATGGAAGCCGCAGGTGCCGATGCGGTTATTGTTGAAGGAACCGAGGCCGGTGGCCACATAGGAGAAACAACAACCATGGCATTGGTACCGCAAGTTGTCGATGCATTAAATATTCCGGTTATAGCTGCCGGAGGTATCGCCGATTCAAGGGGATTTATAGCAGCACTGGCTCTGGGTGCCGAAGGTGTTCAAATGGGGACAGCTTTTGTTTGCTCTGAGGAATGCAAAGTCCATGAGAATTATAAAAACGTGATTATTAAATCAAGCGACAGAAACACTGCTGTATCAGGGAGGGCCACAGGTCATCCCGTAAGGATGATAAAGAACAGATTATATAGACAAATGATTGACCTGGAAAAGAACCATTCACTTAAAGACTTAGAGGAATTAGGGACAGGCAGTTTTAAAAAAGCTTGTATTGATGGGGA
>CAZMPR010000258.1:0-2309 GCA_964568265.1 uncultured Clostridiaceae bacterium
TAACGGAAATATCGAAATATGGTTTACGGAAGGCTTGGCACTATATCAGGAATATTTGAATTACGGCACTGCCTGGGGCGACGGTTTAGTTTTTGAAAAGGAATATACCCGGGAGCAGCTGAGCAATAAATTTTTGTCCTTAGATCCGGTACAAGCCTATAAGCAATCTTTTGAAAAAGTGAAAGGCATTTATGAAAACGAAGGTAAGGAAAAGGTTATAGAACTTATAAAAGAACTCGGCAACGGCACCGGTATGGATGATGCAATGGAGAAAATAGATTTAAAACTTGAGTTTTAAATCTATTTTACGGTGTCGTAAGAAATATTTGAAGGTTAAAAAATAAAATTGTAGAATATATATATTTAAATAAGTCGAATAAGCATATAAGTAAAATTTAAATAGTAAAGAGGGGAAAAATATGAGCAGCAGAATTTTAGTGGTAGATGATGAAAAGCCTATAGCGGACATAATTAAATATAACCTGGAAAAGGAAGGCTATAAGGTTTTTATTGCTGAGGACGGCAAACAAGCAATTGATGCTACATACGAACATAAGCCGGAACTTATTATCTTAGATATAATGTTGCCTATTATGGACGGCTTTACTGTGTGCAAAAAATTGAGGGAAAATATAAGCACCCCAATCATAATGCTGACTGCAAAAGAAGAAGAAGTAGACAAGGTTCTTGGACTGGAATTGGGCGCCGATGATTATATGACCAAACCCTTCAGCGTCAGAGAGCTTTTGGCAAGGGTTAAGGCAAATATAAGAAGAGTCAGTTTCCAAAATAACGGCATGAACGGTACAGGGCAGTTGATAAAATCGGGAAACCTTATAATTGATTTAAACAGATATGAAATAAGAAAACAGGATAAAACTATTGAGTTAACCTTAAGGGAGTTTGAATTATTGAAGTATTTGGCATTGCATGCGGAGCAGGTTTTCTCCAGAGAAACCCTTTTGGAGGAAGTATGGGGATATGAGTATTACGGTGATGTAAGGACAGTGGATGTAACAGTTAGAAGGCTGAGAGAAAAGGTAGAGGATGATCCGAGCAATGCAAAATATGTTCAGACAAAGAGAGGCGTAGGTTATTATTTCAGGAGGTTATAGTTGATGTTAAAAAGCATCCAATGGAAACTGGTAATAATATATGTTCTCTTGGTTTGGCTTGCCATGTCAATAATCGGGTTATATATTATACAAGCCGTTGAAAAAGACCAAATCAGCAACTTGGTCAGCAGTGTGGTGCCCAAGGGCAATTATTTGGCTTTTTTGTTAAAGGATAAAATGACCGGTGTCTATAATGTCCAGGATATCATTGACTATTGGTTCGTAGGGCAAGGAGACCAAATACACTCGGTCTATATTTTTAACAAAAGCGGAAGATATTTAGCCCATAAAGGCGGGGAGATGAGGGATCCCATCGAAGACGGCTATATAATCGACAGGGCACTGAAGGGTGAACCGGTAATAGACTACAACAGTGCAGTAGATTTGAAGAAAAATTATAAAAGTATTGCTATACCTATATTATCCGGCAATGACGAGCTGCTTGGAGCCATATATCTTAATATAGATTTAACCCAAATTAACAACTCTATAGTAAATATCAAAAACATATTGACCAGTGCCACCATATTGGCAATATGTATCACTATGCTTTTGGGAAGTATTTTAGCTAGGACCATAACGGGCCCCATAAAAGAAGTAACTTCTCAGGCAGAGAAGCTGGCGAAAGGTGATTTCGGTCATATTATAACCGTTAAATCCGATGATGAAGTAGGCCAATTAACGGAAATGTTTAATTATATGACTGTCAGACTTAAAAGTACCTTGGATGAGATGTATAATGAAAAATCCAAGATAGAAACTATATTGACTTATATGACGGACGGTGTTATCGCCGTTGACATGAACGGGGTTATACTTCATGCTAATCCTGCTGCCTTTAAAGTTTTTAAGACCAAAGAACAAAACTTTGAAGGAAAGCATTTTAATGAAATAACAGCTATGCTCGGTCTTGATTTAATTTTGAAAAACCTCATTTATAATGATAAAGAAAAAGACAATATCATTAGTATAAAAGACTCAATTATAAAGGTCAGTATAGTTCCTTTTAAAAATGAGCGATTTGAAATAGCGGGTGCCATAATCGTGTTGCAGGATGTAACGGAACAGGAAAAGTTGGACAGAATGAGGAAAGAATTTGTCGCCAATGTATCCCATGAATTACGAACCCCCCTGACAACAATAAAAAGCTATGCGGAAACATTGCAAAACGGAGCTATAGATGATAAAGAAATG
>CAZMPR010000259.1:0-2306 GCA_964568265.1 uncultured Clostridiaceae bacterium
ATAGAAAATATGCAAGGTGTGCTTTTTACTGTATGGGCTCCCCATGCAAAAAAGGTATCGGTTGTCGGGAGTTTTAACGGTTGGGACCCTAGTGTAAATGTGATGGTAAGGCATAAATGCAGCGAGTTTTGGATAGGTTTTGTTCCGGAAGTTACATATTGGAGTGAATATAAATATGCAGTAACCGGTAGTGACGGCAAAACCGTATTGAAAGCCGATCCTTTCGCTTTTCATTCAGAAACAAGACCTAAAACAGCTTCGAAGGTTATAGCTCTCGAAAAACATGATTGGGGCGCAAACGAAGTAAAATGGTCAGAGAAAAAAAGCACGCCCTATAATAAACCTTTAAATATTTACGAAGTTCATTTAGGCTCATGGAAAAGAGGAGAAGATAGTAGATTTCTAAGCTATAAAGAATTGGCGGAGGAATTGCCTGTATATGTAAAAGATATGGGATATACTCTTATAGAGTTAATGCCTGTCATGGAACATCCTCTTGATGGTTCATGGGGTTACCAGATTACGGGATACTATGCACCCAGCAGCCGATACGGCACTCCCGAAGACTTTATGTATTTAGTAGAGAAATGTCATGAAGCCGGTTTGGGTGTTATATTGGATTGGGTGCCGGGGCATTTTTGCAAAGATGAGCAAGGACTTTATAGATTTGATGGTACAAGGCTATTTGAATATGAAGATGAAAAAAGAGCGGAAAACTATAATTGGGGTACTTGTTATTTCGATTTGGGGAAAAAGCAAGTGCAAAGCTTTCTTATATCAAATGCAATGTACTGGTTGGAATATTATCATGTAGACGGATTCAGAATCGATGCTGTGGCTAGTATGCTCTATTTGGATTATGAAAAGAAAGCCGGGGATTGGGCACCTAACAAATACGGGGGAAGAGAAAACTTAGAAGCTATAGAGTTTTTACGGCAGCTAAACAAAGCAATTTTTCAAAAACATCCATATACTCTTATTATAGCCGAGGAATCGACTTCCTGGCCTTTGGTTACAGCACCGGCTTATACGGGAGGTTTGGGTTTTAATTATAAATGGAATATGGGTTGGATGAATGATATGTTGGAGTATATGAGCTTGGATGCCGTGAATAGAAGGTGGCATCATAATCTTATCACTTTTTCCATGATGTATGCATTTACGGAAAATTTCGTTCTTCCTCTTTCTCATGATGAAGTGGTTCACGGGAAAAAGTCTATGATAGATAAGATGTGGGGCGACTATTGGAAGAAGTTCGCTTCACTGAGAATGTTTTATGCTTATATGATGGCACACCCGGGGAAAAAGCTCAGTTTTATGGGTAATGAATTTGCCCAGTTCAGGGAATGGAATTTTGATGATAGCTTGGAATGGTTTATGTTGGATTATGAGATGCACCAGCGTATGCATAAGTATGTAAGAAAACTAAACTTTTTTTATAAAGATGAAAAGACTTTTTGGGAATCGGACCATGATAAAGAAGGCTTCGTATGGATTGATGCTAATAATTATTCACAAAGCATAATAAGCTTCATGAGAAAGGACAGGGCAGATGAGGATTTTACATTAATAGTGTGTAATTTTACTCCGGTGGTTTACGAAGTTTATCAAATAGGTGTTCCCGAGAATTATGAATACTATGAGGCTTTTAATTCCGACTGCGTAGAATTCGGAGGTTCTAATGTAACTAACGAAGGGAATATATTGTCCTATAAAGGAGAAGCTCACGGCAAACCATATCACATAAATTTAAAAATACCGCCGTTAGCAACGATTTATTTAAAACCTGTTTTAAACGATAGAGGAACGATAGTAGAACGATAGGAGAACGATAGCCAAGCAATCGCCGAGCAATTGCCTAGCGATAGCTCAATGGTAGCAAGGTTGTCATTCTAAAGGAGTCTGCGACTGAAGAATCTTTAACGTACTAATAAGTTATAGAATATTCCTTTAGAGCCCAAGATCCTTCGGGAATTGCAATGCAATTTCCTCAGGATGACATAATTACGTAATTCGTAAACAACCGTTTAACCATTGTTCAACTATTGTTTAAACTATCGTTTAAACTACCGTTAAATAAAAAAGGGGGGAGAAATAATGTCAAAGGAAGTAATAGCATTGATATTGGCAGGAGGCCAGGGTTCAAGGTTGGGCAGCCTGACAAAAAAACTTGCAAAGCCTGCCGTGGCATTCGGCGGCAAATATAGGATAATAGACTTTACCCTTAGCAATTGTGCCAATTCCGATATCGAAATTGTGGGAGTGCTGACACAGTTTGAGCCTTTGGTACTAAACTCCTATGTTGG
>CAZMPR010000260.1:0-2303 GCA_964568265.1 uncultured Clostridiaceae bacterium
ATGGACAATGGAATTACCATGACAACAAATGTTCAGGGCGGGCTTATGAAAGGTCTTGGGCGTATGTTCAGTGGCGAGTCTTTATTTATGGCTACATATACTTCCAATTCACCTGATCAGGAGATTGTAATAGCAAGCACATTTCCGGGTCATATTGTAAGCATAGATGTAGGGAAAACACCTATTGTCGGTCAGAAGGGCGCTTTTCTATGCGCGGAACCTGACGTAGTACTTAGCGCTTTTATTGTAAAGGGTTTGGGTGCGGGTCTTTTTGGAGGCGAAGGTTTTGTGCTGCAAAGTATGAAAGGTTCGGGAATTGTATTTTTGGAGCTTGATGGAAGTGTTGTGGAAAGGGTTCTTGCCCCGAGGGAAACAATAAAGGTCGATACGGGCAGTGTGGCAGCTTTTGAAGAAAGTGTAGATTATCAGGTAGAGATGGTAAAAGGATTTAAAAACGTGCTGTTCGGAGGCGAAGGTTTGTTCCTTACAACTTTGACGGGACCGGGAAAAGTATGGCTTCAGACTATGACAATGCCTGGTTTTGCAAAAAGGATGATACCGTTTTTGCCCAAGGCGAGTTCAAAATAATATATAACGATAACTGAGGCTGAGGCTTTTATGATACCTTGGATATTAATAAAAAGATTGCGATTCCTCGCAGTTTTTTTATTTAAAATCCGGTAATATCCCGGATCTTTGAGCTGCTATCAAAATCATAACTATTGCGGGGCCAAGCAGAATTCCACCTATTCCGAACAGCTTTGCACCGACAAACATAGACACTAAAGTGATAAGAGGATGGATTCCCAATTGCTGTCCTACTATCTTGGGCTCAATTACATATCTAACTATTACTATTACACCGTAAAGTATGAAAAGAGAAACACCTAATCTCAGATTCCCGTTCAGTATGGCAATAATCCCCCATGGAATATATACACTTCCCGTGCCTAGGACAGGCAATATATCAATTATTGCGATAAGCAATGAAATAATAAAAGCATACTTTACCCGAATAATGGAAAGACCGATAAGGGACTCTATAAATGTAATGGTCAATATAATAAGCTGAGCCTTTAAAAACCCGATTAAAGCCCTTAAAAGGTTATGCTTTAGGCTTATAAATTTTTGCTGAGCGGAAATAGGAAACTGCCTGAGAAAAAAAGAAAGAATTCTATCTTCATCCTTCAAAATAAAGAAGGTGGCAATAGTCGATATAAGAAATGATATACCAAACTTAGGTAAAAGTGTCATTGTGTTAATAATTGTTTTTGTAGTTGCCGTAAGCAATGTACTCAATTTATCAAAAATACCTTTTGCTACATCAGTAAGTATTGCCAGTACCTCCGGAGGCAATTGTATGTACAAGGCTTCTGCTTTATTAAAAATACCGCAGAAATATTCATAAGATCTGCTTGTGTATATTGGCAGCAAATTGGCAAATTCAATCAGCTCTGTCAATCCCCTAGTCACAATCAATGTAAAGAAATAAATCAGCCCTCCGTAAACAATTAAAATTGATAATGCTACGGAAAAACCTTTTTTTATTTTAAAAGAATGAAGGAATGTCACCAGGGGTTTTATAAAAAAAGATACCAAAAGTGCAAAAATAAAAGGGGAAAAATAGCGAAAAGCGATTTTTGTTGATGCTATGATAATAATTAAAAAGGTTACATATCTCAATATTTTCACCCAAAAAGCAACGTTTTTCAATATATATTGCTTGTAATTATTTATTTCTTCTTTCAAAATCCTAACCCCCTTGATTTAATTATATCCTTTATTTGCAACTTTTAATATACATAATATATAATATGCCTATATTTTTCAATGTTTAATTTAAAACCTTTATGATAATCGATATAGACTGTATAATATAGATGAGAAGTGAGAATGAGAAGTGAGATGTGAGAAGTGAGATGTGAGATGTGGGAAGTGGGAAGTGAGATGTGGGAAGTGAGAGATGAGAATGGTGGGAGTTGATAGATAGTGATATATGATGAGATGCCTTTATTAAAATCAATAAGGGATTATGCCGATTCGGGTGTTTTACCTCTTCATATGCCGGGACATAAAAGAGGGTATATATATGAAAGGCTTAAGCTCGAGGAGTTATTTGAAAACATACTTAGAATGGATACAACAGAGGTACCCGGCGTAGACAACCTATACTGCCCTGAGGGTCCGCTTTTAAAGGCGCAAAATTTGGCGGCAAAAAGTTTCGGTGCTGACCATAGTTTTTTTCTAATAAATGGGACAACTGCAGGGATTTATGCTATGATATTATCAACAACGAACCCCGG
>CAZMPR010000261.1:0-2292 GCA_964568265.1 uncultured Clostridiaceae bacterium
AATGTAATCGGATTTGTAGGCGGGATGGACTTCCCGGTAATCAACAAATTCGAAGCCGGATTTATTGCCGGTGTGAAGTCATCCAATCCAAAGGCAAAAGTTTTAGTTAACTACACCGGTGCATTTGATGATCCGGATAAAGGCAAAGAAGTTGCACTGACTCAATTCCAACAAAAAGCCGACGTTATATTCCATGCTTCAGGTGCTTGCGGAATAGGCGTAATCCAAGCAGCCGACGAAAAAGATTTCTGGGCAATCGGTGTTGATATGGACCAATCTGCAGAATCAACAAAGAACAAAGTTCTTTGCAGCATGGTAAAAAGAGTTGACACCGCTACTTATACTGTAATTCAATCCTATGTAAACAACGACTTCAAAGGCGGAGCGGCCAATGCCCTTGAACTCGGTCTCAAAGAAGAAGGCGTCGGATACAGTGACGGCGGTAAGAATGTTTCAGCAGAGCTTGCGGCTGAAGCTGATAAATACAAAAATGCTATTAACGACGGCACATTGGTAGTACCCGCAACAAGAGAAGAATTAAAGGATTTTAAACCCGTAGAAATTAAATAGACCAAAAAAGTAGGATAAGAGCTAGATGCGAAAGCCTCTAGCTTTTATTATAGATGCAGGAAAGGTGGGAAGAACGGTTGTCTCTTGTTATTGAAATGAAAGGAATAGGCAAGTCTTTCCCGGGAGTAAGAGCTAATGACGATATAAATCTTGAAATAAAGCAAGGGGAGATTCACGTTCGCTTGGGCGAAAACGGCGCCGGCAAATCCACCCTTATGAATATCCTCTACGGTCTATATACGCCGGACGAGGGAGAAATCATAGTTCGCGGTGTGCCGGTAAAAATAACGAATCCCAATGTTGCCATTTCTTTGGGTATAGGAATGGTACATCAGCATTTTATGTTGGTATCCCCTTTTACGGTAGCGGAAAACATCGTACTGGGCTCCGAACCTAAGAAGGGGCTGAAACTGGATTTGGATAAAGCCATAAAAGATGTGAAAGAACTTTCAAATAAATATGAATTGCATGTAGACCCATATGCCAAGGTTCAGGACATTTCCGTTGGCATGCAACAAAGGGTGGAAATTTTAAAAACTTTGTACAGAGGCGCAGAAATACTGATACTGGATGAACCGACTGCAGTCTTAACCCCCCAAGAGATAGAAGAATTAGGAATTATTTTAAAAAGTCTGGTCAAAGAAGGTAAATCCATTATACTTATAACTCATAAGCTAAAAGAAGTAATGGCTATGAGCGACGTTGTCACCATAATAAGAAGAGGCAAGGTAATTGATACGCTCCAAACTTCCGAGACAAATATTGAAGAGTTGGCCGAGAAGATGGTGGGCAGAAAAGTAAATTTATTCGTGGAAAAGCATGAAGCTAAACTTGGTGATAGCGTTCTTCGAGTAAAAGACGTAAAGGTTTTGGATAACAGAGGTCTGGAAGCGGTAAAAGGTGTAAGCTTCGAAGTTAAAAGCGGTGAGATACTGGGCATAGCCGGTGTGGACGGAAACGGTCAAAATGAATTGGTACAGGCTATTACCGGTCTCAGGAAATCCATCGAAGGTGAGCTTATCATTAATGACGAGGATATAACTAACAAAAGCCCGAAAGAGATAATAGAAGCGGGAATCGGCTATATCCCGGAGGACAGGCATAACAGAGGTCTTATCTTGAATTTTTCCATATCGGAAAACGCCATTTTAGGCGATCACAGGAACAAGGCTTTTAGGCAGAGATTTGGACTCGATTATAGAAAGATTAGAGAATATAGTAAAAGATTGATAAAAGAATTCGATATAAGAACCCCTAATGAAAAGGTTTTTGCAAAAGCGCTATCCGGCGGTAATCAGCAAAAACTTATAATAGCAAGGGAATTCGATAGAGAACCAAGCCTATTGGTGGCATCCCAACCTACAAGGGGCTTGGATGTGGGCGCTATCGAATATGTTCATAAAAGGTTGTTGGAGCAAAGAGACAAAGGCAAAGGGATATTGTTGGTATCCTTGGAATTGGACGAAATAATGTCACTATCCGATAGAATTGCTGTCATGTATGACGGAAGAATCGTAGGCATGGTAGATGCCAAAGATGCAACGGAAATAGGATTGGGAGTAATGATGGCCGGCGGCGAGCAGTCGGTCAAGCATTAGGAGGGCTGTAAATGGAAAAAATAAATAGCGAATTTAAAAATGATATTTTAAATGTTTTAAAAGAGATAATGTACCCCATCATAGCAATTATATTTTCCTTTGTAGCAGCAGGAATCTTAGTCTA
>CAZMPR010000262.1:0-2291 GCA_964568265.1 uncultured Clostridiaceae bacterium
GGCAACAATATTGTATTAGGTCATGTCGGCGATAGCAGAGTTTATTTTATAGGAAATCGGAATATTAAAAAAGTTACTACCGATCATTCTTATGTTGCTGAGTTGATTAAAAATGGGACAATAAAACCGGAAGAGGCTAACAAGCACCCACAAAAAAACCTTATAACAAGAGCGATAGGTACCGGAATCACTGTAGATGTAGATATAAATATCTTTAATCTTGATAGTGAAGATTATGTTATCCTGTGTACAGACGGATTATCAAACATGTTAAAAGACAATGAAATAATGGAAACTGTTTATTCGGAAAAAGAACTAAAAGAAAAATGCAACAAATTAATTGGATTGGCGAATGAAAGAGGCGGCCATGATAATATTACAGCAATTATCATAGAAGTTGATAAGGAGGGTAACTAATCATGATAGGTAAAGTGTTAGGAGAAAGATATGAAATAATAGAAAAAATAGGCGGAGGCGGCATGGCTTTGGTATATAAAGCAAGATGTCGTTTACTTAATAGATTTGTAGCAATAAAGGTACTTAGACCCGAATTTACAAGTGATGAGGATTTTATCAAAAAATTTAAAAGAGAATCTCAGGCCGCAGCAAGTCTGTCTCACCCGAATATTGTGGGTATATACGATGTGGGATTGGAAAATGATATACATTATATTGTTATGGAATACATTAAGGGTCAAACCTTAAAAGACCTGATAAAACAAAAAGGCTCTTTAAATATAGAGTTTGCAACAAATATTGCTATTCAAATAGCTTCTGCTTTGGAGAATGCCCATAATAATCATATTGTGCATAGGGATATAAAGTCGCATAATATAATGTTAAAAGAAGACAGGACTGTAAAGGTTACCGATTTCGGAATTGCCCGTGCAGTATCCTCCTGCACTATTACAAACACCGGCAATATTATAGGTTCGGTTCATTATTTTTCACCTGAACAAGCCCGAGGAGGGTTTACTGATGAAAAATCAGATATTTATTCTTTGGGTGTGGTAATTTACGAACTGGTGACGGGGAGATTGCCTTTTGAAGGAGAGACACCGATTTCAGTTGCTTTAAAACATGTACAGGAAGAACCAATAAAACCCAGTGAAATAAATGATAAAACACCAAAAAGCTTGGAAGATATAATACTTAAATGCATGAGTAAAGATATATCAAAAAGATACGGCTCCGCCGGTGAAATTATAAATGATTTAAAACAGTCACTTCTAATGCCCAATGGAGGTTTTGTCAGAAATAACACGATTATTGATGAGGATACAATAAAAATCGAAGCTGTTAAGGAAATGCCAAGTAACGGAAAAACCGATATAGGCAACGGTAATGAGTCTAAGCTCTCTTTTGATAAAGGCATGAATGCTATTGAAAACTCGGGAAAAAAGGGGAGTAAAAAGTTTCTTTATTGGACAATTACATCCGGTTTAATATTGGCGATTATGTTCGTTGGTGCATACTTTCTTTTTAAAAACTTACTAAATGTTGATATTATATCGGTGCCAAATTTAATGGGTATGCAAGAAGATGAAGCAGAAAAAGAATTAAGAAAATTAGGTTTTATTATGGATGTTGCAGAAAGAGTTCATAATAAAGATGTACCGGAAGGCGAGATTATCAGGCAGGACCCTAAGCCGGATCAATCCAATAAAGTTACAAATCCGGTTACCGTATTTGTAAGCAAAGGACCTAGAAAGATTCCCGTGCCGCCCATCATCGGTAAGAATTATGATGAAGTTGATATTATATTGGAAAGTGTTGGATTAGAGGAAGGAGACGTTAAGCAAGAATACAGTCAATACCCCAGCGGAATAGTGATAGATCAAAAAATTGCACCTGGTATCAGTGTTGATGAAGGAACAAGAATCGATTATGTAATCAGCGGCGGCCCTGAGAAAATCTTCTTAGATAGCTTTATCGGTAAGAATATTGATGATGTAGAAACTCAATTAATAATGCTTGATCTTATCAGAGGAAGTATTACCGAGGAGTACAGCGAAGAGTATGCCAAAGGTATTGTTATCGATCAAAGTGTTTCGGCCGGCACTGAAATTAGCAAAAAAAGTGTTATAGATTTTGTAGTAAGCAAGGGTAAAAAAGAACAATCCGGAGATAAACTATACTATTTAAGTATAAATTTACCGAAAAATCTGGACAGAATGAAGGTGACCGTATTTAAGATAGAAAGTGATAAAAGCATATTAATATATGAGAACACACATTCATCTTCAGATAGTCCCTTAAAAATTGAAGTAAACGGCAAAGGTAATGTTCTG
>CAZMPR010000263.1:0-2261 GCA_964568265.1 uncultured Clostridiaceae bacterium
ACAGCCCTTCCTCCTATGCTATGGACCAATACTTTAACAGAGTGGATGTAGAGGCAAATAAGTTGAAATATACTGTAAGCAAAGGTATCGGTAAAGTCGATAGTGAAGGTGTATTTACATCAGGCGGCACTGCAGGAAAAGGTTATATTGAAGCTGCAATAGGCAAATCAAAAAGCAAAATGGAAGTAGAAGTGCTTGACAAAGTTGCTTCTTTGAAAATTATAAATAGCTATATAAATATAGAACCCGGGGAGAAAGTTCAAATGCAAGCCAGAGCCTATAATGATGCCGGAGAAGAAATAATAATAAGCCCTTCGGCAATAACGTGGGCAGTCAGTGAAGGCTTTGGAGAAGTTGATAAATCGGGAATATTCACTGCCGGTAAAAATATGATAGAAGGCAAGGTATTGGCCAAGATAGATTCCGTTACATCCGTTATAGACGGTAAGATAGGTAATATGCCAATTGTTCTTCACGGTTTTGAGAATGAAGAAAATATAGAGTTGAAAAGTATCAGGGCTGCCGTAGCGGGGAGACAGTCAAAAGATAAGGAGCCGGTGATATTGGGTGCTTCATCCTATAAATTTGAATATAGTATGAATACCGAGGAAGAAGGCACCTCTGCGGCTTACTTGAATTTTAAAGAAAAGATAGCCGTTCCCGGGAAGCCTATTGAAATCGGGGTATGGGTACATGGCAATGGACCGGGTAATTGGCTCAGAGGTACCTATATAAACGGCAACGGAGAAAGAAAAGTTGTAAATTATACAAGTCAAGGGAACCTGAACTGGAAGGGCTGGAAATATGCCTATGCGGAGATTCCAAAAGACGAAGTATTTCCTATAGCTTTGGAGCAGATTTATGTAGCCGAGCCAAATGAAGAAAAGAAAACTGATAGTGTTATTTACTTTGATAACTTGACGGCACTCTATAAACAAGGAGAGGATTACTATAATCCTGAAATTGTTGAAATAAACATAGCCGATAAAGAAGTACTTACGGAAATACCGGAAGAAATCGTTATAAAAGTAAAAGATAAGGGTGAAGGAATAGACCCAAAATCAATCGTTTTGCTTTTGGATAACATACAAGTCTCAGCAGAGTATGACGAACAGACCGGAACTATAACCCACCAAATGTCAGATCGATTATATAAAGGCAAACATGAGATCTGGCTGAGGTTAAGGGATAAAGCAGGAAATGGATTGAATCCGGAGATTAAACAAACCTTTGAATTAAAGAAAAAATAAAGTGGCTCAGCCACTTTTTTTCTTTAATTCATCGGAAAATATCGGAAAACATAATATTTTAAACAACCCTCTAAAAATATGCTATAATGTTAAAGTACTAAAATATTTCTTAAGCATTGTCGGGGCATTAGATTTAGGAGGGTTCACTTGAGAAGAGAAAGAGTGGAAGAATTATTCTATATAAGGGCTATATGTGCACTGGGCATATTTTTTATACATCTAAGCGGGACTTTTGCTATGTCTTCTCTATATGGAAGCAAAGCTATGCATTTAGGAATATTGATTAATCAATTTTTCAGATTCGGCACACCGGTATTTATGATGATTTCCGGCTTTGTTTTGTTTTATAATTATAGAAGCTTCGAGGAATTCGATACAATTAAGTTTTATAATAAAAAACTGAAGTTTATATTGCTGCCTTATTTACTATGGTCATTTTTGTACTATGCAATTTTCCCATATATACTATGGACACCCTTTAACCGGTTATTCTATGATTATAGAACAATCAGCATAGATTTTTTAGAATTTGTAAAAAGTGCGGCATTAGGCAACGCATATCCCCATTTGTATTTTATCTTTCTAATTTTTCAATTTTATTTGCTATACCCGTTGTTTATAAAGTTTTTAATCAGACCTATGGAGAAAAGGCCGTTTTTATTTTTTACTTTATGCACAGTAATGCAAGCTTTTATTCTAATTTATGAATTCTATTTAAAGGCACAAAGTGAATTTTTATTAGTGAGATTATTTAACACTTATTATTGGAAAAGCATATTTGGGTGGTTTTACTATTTCTTTACAGGCGGGCTCTTTGCTCTCCATTATAAAAAAGTATCAGGATTTATTGATAAAAACAAATTAAAAATAATCCCCTTGTATTTGATTTCAGTTTTCTTATATATTTATGAAGCCTATTACAGCGTTTTAAAAAACCAAGGCAGGAGTTTTTATGAAAGATACGGCTCCATCAGACCCTTGACAATGTTATATGCAACTTGCACTATAGCT
>CAZMPR010000264.1:0-2253 GCA_964568265.1 uncultured Clostridiaceae bacterium
TAAAAGAAATAAATATGGAAAAACTAGAAAATGAAGACAAGTGGATTCTTTCAAAGTTGAACAATTTAATTGAAGTAGTATCCAAGAATCTTGATAAATATGAAATAGGCCTTGCAGCTCAAGCTATATATGATTTTATTTGGGATGAGTACTGTGATTGGTATATAGAAATGGTGAAATCTAGACTTGATGGTCATGATGAGACTAGCAAAAGGACTGCCCAAGAAGTATTACTCTATGTTTTAAAAGATATAAACAAATTACTTCATCCCTTTATGCCCTTTATTACTGAGGAGATTTGGCAACACCTGCCTGGAAATGAAGAGCCACTTATACTAAGTGCTTGGCCAAAATATGATGAAGGATTTGAATTTAATAAGCAGGAAGAAGAAATTGAATATACGGAAGATATATCGTATTATAGAAAAGAAGATGTAAAAGGTTATACCATCACAGCAGAAAACAGAGTGTTTAAAGTAGAGGGCGAGTTCGTTGACAGGCTGTTGGCATCCGTCAATATACATGATAATGAATCACTAAAGTATTTTCAAAGAGTAATGAGAAAAAAAGGTATAATAGATGAACTAAAAAATCTGGGCATTGAAAATGGTGATACCGTCAAAATGAACGACCATGAATTCGAGTTCTTCGAATAAATATTAACTTGGTTCTGCAATATTTAGAAACACCTATAAGATATTAGATTGCACGGTTATTATCTGTAAATATTACCTTGGGATTACTATTATATAAGGAGTGAAAATATGGTAGTTGGTTTAATTACAATTGTATCTGCTTTACATGATCTGACATCTATAGAAAACTCACATTATGAACTTATAAACAGTTTAAAACAGCACTTTACAGTAAGATTTATTACACCATCGGAAGCAAAACATGCAGATATTTCTTTAGTTTTTATTGCATCCGGCGGTACGGAAGAAATGTTTCAAAACATTTATGATGAATTGCCAAAGCCTGTTATCCTTCTTACAGACGGATTGCATAATTCCTTGGCTGCTTCGATGGAAATCCAGACTTGGATAAACGAATTGGGGGGCAGCTCCGAGATACTTCACGGGAGCATTGAACATATCAAAAAAAAGATTGAATCTATATATAACATTAACAAAGCCGCCGAAAAGCTGAAAAAATCACTAATAGGCGTAGTGGGCTTTCCTTCATCCTGGCTTATTGCAAGTAATGTAGATTATATTAAAGCTAAGGAAAGATGGGGAGTGACGTTTAAAAACATTGAGCTGTCTAATCTGTATAACAAAGTAGAAAATGTGTCTTTAGATTCAGCAAAAAATACTGCGGAATCGTTTCGCAATAATGCCGTAGGATGTAAAGAGGTCTCAGAAGCAGATATATTAGAGGCTTCAAAAGTATATTTAGCACTTAAAGAATTGGTTTTGGAGAACAAATTGGATGCAATGACTTTGAAATGCTTTGATTTGATAGAAAAAATCAATACTACCGGATGCATGGCTTTGTCTCTCTTGAATAATGAAAACTTTATTTCCGGATGCGAGGGAGATTGCCAAGCTATATTCAGCATGTATCTGTTAAAGATTTTAACCGGAGAAACTCCTTTTATGGCCAATCCATCGTTGATTGACGTTGTAAAAAACGAAGTGATACTTGCTCATTGTACGATAGCCACATCAATGGTGGAAGAATATACAATAAGAAGCCATTTTGAATCCCGTTTGAGTGTTGGAATTCAGGGCAAACTGAAGAATGAAGACATAACGGTGTTTAAATGCGGCGGTTCCGACTTGAGCAGCTACTTTGTATCTAAAGGCAAAATATTGGACAACCCTGACAGTCCTAACCGTTGCAGAACACAAATAAGAATAAAACTGAATCAAAATGTGAACTATTTCTTTCAAAATCCCATTGCAAATCATCATATTATAATAAGGGGAGATTACGAAGATATTATATCAGGCTTTATGAGAAAAATGGGATGTTGGAGAGTTTGTTAACATTGTATAAAATAGGTTAGCTTTATACCGGCTAACCTATTTATTATTAGTTAGAGGAAATTCTTCTATTGCTATTAAAAAGTCATGGAGTTTTTCGAAAAGCAAACCGGTGAAAAACCAGGGTATAATGAAATCCAATCTTATGTAGCCGTTTACGGATAGTATTCCGTCACCGTAGTCCCAAGGGCAGTGTCCAAGGATTTTGGCAAGAAACCATCCGAACAAATACTCTACACTAAATATGATTAAAACCCATAAGGTT
>CAZMPR010000265.1:0-2226 GCA_964568265.1 uncultured Clostridiaceae bacterium
CCGTAGCTGTATCCGTATCTCCTTTAAGAACCGGCAGTCTCATTAAGAGTCCCTCCGCCGGGGTATCTTGGTATTTACCACCGAAAGGTGCCATAACCGTATTGGCTCCGGCGCTGAAATCAAATTTCTCCACTAATCCTTTTTGGCTGCAGACATTAAGCTGCTTTAAATTATCTAACCATTTATCCTTTTTATTTTTATTTTGAATTATTGAAGAACTGAAATACGATTCTTCATCAGGAGCAATCACCCTTACATCGGTATGTTGACGTATGCCGTTTGAATCCAAAAAGCCCCTGTCTATATCAACAATTTTATTTCCTTTCCAAACCATTGTAAGTCTGTTGCTATCGGTTACCTCAGCAATCAAAGTTGCCTCTAAATTTCCTTCATTAGCATATTTAATGAATCTTTCTTTATCATCTGCACTTATAAGTACGGCCATTCTTTCCTGGGATTCCGATATGGCAAGCTCCGTACCGTCTAAACCCTCATATTTCACCGGAACGGCATCCAAGTTTATCAGTAATCCGTCGGCAAGCTCCCCAACTGCAACAGATACGCCGCCGGCGCCAAAATCATTGCATTTTTTTATCATCTTGCTGACTTTTGGATTTCTAAACAATCTCTGTATATATCCTTCAATTGCGGCGTTGCCTTTTTGCACTTCGGCACCACTTTTTTCAAAAGATTCTTCATCATGTTCTTTCGATGACCCTGTTGCACCGCCGCAACCGTCTCTGCCTGTTTTTCCCCCCAGAAGAATAATCACATCTCCGGGAATTGGCTTTTCCCTTACTACATTTTCTTTGGGTGCCGCTGCCACAACCGCACCTAATTCCATCCTTTTGGCTACAAATCCCGGGTGGTATATTTCCGATACTTGACCTGCTGGAATCCCTATTTGACTGCCGTAAGAGCTGTATCCCGCCGCTGCTGTAGTAGTTATCTTCCTTTGCGGCAGCTTGCCCTGCAATGTCTCATCAATTGGAGTCCTTGGATCACCGCAGCCGGTAATTCTGATGGCTCCATATACATAGGATCTGCCGGACAAAGGATCCCTGATGGCACCGCCTAAACATGTTGCAGCTCCACCAAAGGGTTCAATCTCTGTAGGATGGTTATGGGTCTCATTTTTGAACATTACCAACCACTTTTCAATTTTGCCGTCTATTTCAGCATCAACTTCTATGCTTGCCGCATTGATTTCATCAGATTCCTCCAGATCCTGCAGTTCTCCTTTTTTTCTCATCTCCCGCATTGTCATCTGAGCCAAATCCATTAGGCAGATCTCTTTATGCTTATCTTTATAAACAAAATTTCTTGCCTCTTTATATTTCTCGAAAGCTTTTTCTATAACATTCTTATATTTACCTTCTTCTATAGTGACTTTATCAATAACGGTATTGAAGGTGGTGTGCCTACAGTGATCAGACCAATATGTATCAATAACCCTGATCTCGGTAATGGTGGGATTTCTTTTTTCCATATTCTTAAAATAATCAATAGTGAACTTCAAGTCTTCCTTAGCCATTGCCAAACCTAAGGATTCCAACAATTCTTCCGAGTTATTGTTATCAATAAAGCCATCCAAAATGTCTACCCGTTGCGGACTTTTTACCGATTCTTTTAAAGCATCGGGCTTAACTCCTGCCGCTTCTCTCATCTCTACCGGATTGATATAGTAGCCTTTTATCTTTTGAAAATCCTCATCACTTATATTACCTTTGATAACAATTGTAAGCGCCGTTTTTACTTCAGGTTTTTCGTCTTTCGAAAGAACTTGGAGGCATTGAGCTGCAAAGCCTGCTTTTTGGTCATATTGTCCCGGCAAGAATTCTACGGTAAAAAATCTATCATCTCCATCTACTTCCAATTCCTCTTCGTATATCAAATCAACAATGGGATCAAAGAACATAACAGGTTTTGCTTTTTCACAGATTTCATCGCTTATTCCTTCAATATCAATTCTTTGTATGATACGAATGTTTTCTAATTTTTCTATTTTTAAATAATCTTTCAGTTCTTTTAATAGCATATTTGATTCAACAGCATACTCCGGTTTCTTTTCTATATATAATCTTCTGACTTTGTCCAAGCGTTTTCACTCCCATATTTATTCTATCTTATTATTTTACTCCAATTAGAAAAAAATTGCGAAGAAATTTTTGGTTGAGCATTTTGCTTTGTACCCCTTTTTTCATTTTCTTGCAGAGTTCCACATTA
>CAZMPR010000266.1:0-2208 GCA_964568265.1 uncultured Clostridiaceae bacterium
AGAATAATCCAACTCCTAGAGCTAGTCGGTTTAAGTGAAGAACATGCTAGCCGTTTCCCTCATGAATTTTCAGGTGGACAAAGGCAAAGAGTCGGTATAGCAAGGGCATTAGCACTTAATCCAAAATTTATCGTTTGTGATGAGCCTATATCGGCATTGGATGTATCAATTCAAGCGCAAGTTGTAAACCTTCTAAAAGATTTACAAAGCAGCTTAGGGTTAACTTATTTATTTATAGCTCATGATCTTTCAATGGTTAGGTATATATCAAACAGAGTAGGTGTAATGTATCTGGGGCATATTATGGAGTTGGCAGATTCAGAAGAGTTATATGTGAATCCTATACACCCATATACTAAGGCATTGCTTTCAGCCATACCCATTCCGGATCCTGAAATTCAAAGAGGCAGGCAAAGGATTATGTTAGAAGGTGATGTGCCTAGCCCGATTAATCCGAAAGAAGGCTGCAGATTTGTTGATAGATGTCCATATGCAAAGGATATTTGCAGAACCGAAACACCCATACTGAAAGAAAAATCGGCTTACCATTTTGCGGCTTGCCACTTATTCTAAATATTTCCCGGGTAATGATGATATATGTTAAAAAGCGACAGTGTTATGTACTGTCGCTTTTTATTGGGGGTTTCCTGCTCCTCTCTACAAAAAATTCGCAACCTTTTGATGTAGTATTAGATATTTTACCGACTTGCTCCAGGGAACACATGCCGTCTTTTTGATGAATACAATTTTCTGTACAATTAATCAGAATCACAGGATTAACACCTCCATTTATAATTTTCTCCAAAATTTAAAAACTAATGTAAAGAAATAAGCGGTAAAAAATATACAATTTTGATAGTGAATATGTATATTATTGTGATATAATCTGTTTGTATAACAGTTTTAATTAGCCGATTCATTTTGAATCATATGTTTAAGAAAGGACTTTAAAATGGAACAAGGGAAATTACCAACAGAACTATTAAAAAAACTGGTCTTTGAAAATATTAAGGGGAAAAATCCTCATGTTATGATTGGTCCCGAAATAGGGGAGGATTGTGCTGCTGTTAAATTTGGTGACTATGCATGTGTTCTTTCTACAGACCCTATTACCGGAGCGGAAAAAGGTGTTGGAACATTGGCTATACATATATCTTGCAACGATATAGCATCATGCGGAGTAGAGCCTATCGGGATTTTAATAACACTTATGGTGCCTGAAAACGGGTCTGAGGATGATATAGACAGAGTAATGAAAGAAGCAGGCAAGGCCGCCGAAGAATTAGGTGTGGAAATCATGGGGGGTCATACAGAAATAACATCGGCTGTTAACAAAATGGTCATTTCGACTACTGCTATAGGAAAGGCTCATATTGGCAGAATTGTTACTACGAAAGGCGCCAAATTGGGCGATGATGTCGTTATGACAAAGTGGGCAGGGCTCGAAGGTACTTCGATAATTGCATCTGATTTGGAAAATGAATTATCAGGAGTGTTGAATTCAGATGAAATAATATCGGCACAATCCCTAATAAAACATATCTCGGTAGTTCCCGAAGGTGTTTTAGCCGGTAAATATAGAGTAAACTCCATGCATGATGTAACCGAGGGAGGAATCTTAGGGGCTGCTTGGGAGATAGCTGAAATATCGGAAACCGGAATAGAATTATACTTAAAAGAAATCCCTGTTTTAGAAACAACCAAAAAAATATGTGAATATTACAAGATTAATCCCTATAGATTGATATCCAGCGGATCCATGATAATGACCTGTAAAGAAGGAACAAAGTTGGTGAGTC
Source organism: uncultured Clostridiaceae bacterium (assembly GCA_964568265.1). Taxonomy (GTDB): domain Bacteria; phylum Bacillota; class Clostridia; order Lutisporales; family Lutisporaceae; genus JAAYKT01. Next base: position 1,800 of record CAZMPR010000266.1, read on the forward strand.
TGTTGAAAGACAAGGGGATTACCGCCTCAATTATAGGGAAAATAATTGAAAAAGATAGGATTACTATAGATGAGGAAGGCAATAAGCACCTGTTAGAACCTCCGCAAGCGGATGAATTATTTAAAGTGGTTTAAATAAGATTGAAGAATAGAAAATCATGCAAATAGAATGGAAAACTCCCATTCTATTTTTGTATTCTTTTTATAGAAACTTTTGCCGTAAGAAAACGTCAATATACAAAACCCGTCATAACATATGCATATCTGACACATTAGCTATAAAACCCCATAAATACCCGTTTGTAATCAAATTGTTAACAAAATGCAATATAAAAAATAGAGGGAAATTAGGAAGCAGAGTCGAATAAGTATTGAAATAACAAGAAAAGGAGGAATTTGATGAAAAAAGT
>CAZMPR010000267.1:0-2206 GCA_964568265.1 uncultured Clostridiaceae bacterium
TTATTCAGTTCGTTGATTATTTGATTTGGTGTCAATTCTGCCATTATAACCTCCTAAATCTCTTCAACAACGATATTACTGTTAGTATACACACAAATGGAAGAAGCAATTTTTAACGACTCTTCTACAATTTCTTTCGGGCTCATATCAGTATTATAAAAAAGTGCCTTTGCCGCAGCAATTGCATAATTTCCTCCAGAACCAACTGCTATAACCCCATCATCAGGCTCTATAACTTCACCGCTGCCTGAAACAACAAGCATTGTTTCTTTATCAAGGGCGATAAGCATTGCTTCAAGGTTCCTCAATATTTTATCTCTTCTCCATTCCTTGGCTAATTCAATAGCCGCTCTTTTTAAATTTCCTCCGTATTGTTCAAGTTTTTCCTCGAACTTCTCTGATAAAGTAAATGCATCGGATACTGAACCCGCAAATCCGACCAAAACATTCCCATCATGTAGCTTTCTGATTTTTCGGGCAGTTGCTTTAATTATCGTGTTTTGCCCTAAAGTTACCTGCCCATCACCGGCAATAGCTCCTTTTCCGTTTTTAATAACAGCTACAATGGTTGTACCATTAAACATAGTAAACCTCCGTTAACATCGTTTTAATATTTAAAAATTTCACAATAGTCATAACCTTTACAATGAAATGGTAACATAATGATTATACATATTCAACTAAAAGCATAACCAAGAAGTGATATTAAATAATTCAAGGTTACTGTTCAGGCGAATACATAAGTTTAATATAAATTTTTGTATTCATCGCTATTATCAATAAAAGAACGGCAACAATCTATTGAATTCCATGTTGTTCCATAAAGTTCTTTAATTCTAATAAAGCTCTTTTCGAATAATTTAAATTCTTTTCCTGTTTTGACCTGTATTTCATCGGCAATTCCTCAAGTAAACCAAAATTGACATTCATCGGTTGAAAGTTCTTTTTATTTCTTTCGGTAATATAAGAACATAGGCTACCGTGGGCCGTAGATTTCGGGAACACCACAGGACCTAAGCCCTTTATAATACGCGCCATATTTAAACCCGCAATTATACCTGAAGATGCAGATTCGACATATCCTTCTACTCCTGTTATTTGCCCTGAAAAAAATAGCTTATTATTAGCTGTTGCTTGTAAGGTTGCCTCCAAAACCTTTGGAGAATTAATAAAAGTATTCTTATGCATAACGCCGTACCTGACAAATTCTGCATTCGTAAGTCCGGGTATCAGTGTAAAAACCCTTTTTTGTTCATCCCATTTCAAATTAGTTTGAAAACCCACTAAATTATAAAGAGTGCCTTCTTTATTGTCCTGCCTAAGTTGAACCACCGCATAAGGCTCTTTATTTGTTTTGGGATCAGTAATTCCTTTAGGCTTTAAAGGTCCGAATAATAAGGTTTTATTACCTCGCTTTGCCATGACTTCTATTGGCATACAACCTTCAAAAACAACTTCTTTTTCAAAAGTTTTTAACGGAACTCTCTCCGCATTAACTAATTCATTATAGAAGATACTATACTCATCTAGAGTAAAGGGACAATTTATATAATCATCTTGCCCTTTGCCATATCTTGAAGCTTTAAAAGCAATATCCATATCTATCGAATCATAGGTTAGTATCGGTGAGGCTGCATCATAAAAATATAGATAATCCTTCCCTAAATACTCCTTTATACTTTGCGAAAGATCTTCGGATGTTAAAGGTCCGGTAGCTACAATAACATATTCTTCCTCAGGGATTTTATTTACCTCTTCACTTACGATTTGGATATATGGGTTAGATTTAATAATCTTAGTTATATCCTCTGAAAATCTTACCCTGTCTACGGCAAGGGCACCTCCCGCAGGCACTGCATTTTCATCCGCACATTTCATAACTAAAGAACCAAGCATCCGCATTTCTTCTTTTAACAAACCAACAGCGTTTTCCAGGCTGTTGGACCTAAAAGAGTTACTGCAGACTAATTCGGCAAAGCCCCCTGTATGGTGTGCAGGTGTCATTTTATTCGGTCTCATTTCATAAAGCCTGACATTTATACCCGCCTTTGCCAACTGCCAGGCTGCCTCACATCCCGCCAAACCTGCTCCTATTATATTTACAACCATTAAATACCTCACCTACTTATTATCAGTAGTTTTTTTAAAATCACAATTTTCGTTAATACATTTATAATCAGTATTTTTGCCTTTTCCTTTTTTCAAA
>CAZMPR010000268.1:0-860 GCA_964568265.1 uncultured Clostridiaceae bacterium
TACCCTTTCCTTAATGGGCATACCATAAAACTTTGAAGCTATAACCACACCTATACCATCCGGTACAACTAAATCACCATTGTTAAGAACCTCGGCAAAAGGTGGCTCTTTTACGGCATCTAATAGAATTTCACTATTCGGTGTAAAAATCATATTCAGGCTTTCGCCATCTAAAAAGCTTTCCAGTTTAACTGCCGCATCTATTAGTGTTACATTGTCAATCTTAACTCCGATAATATCTACTGTATTTCGCATGCTTTTCCATACCTTTCGTAAAACATAAACTGTGATTGGCATCGACCTAACGCTTAAGCTTTTTCATCAATTCCGAGTATCTATATGTCTTTCCATTAATTCAAAAGCCAACCTAACGTTTTCCTTAGTCAGCCCTTCCAGTTCTGCCATCCTCGTTCTCAGCTTTTTCTTCTCATCATCATAATTCCCCATGATGCTATCCGATATTTCATTTATATTTTTACTTTTAATATTCTCCACATTGCCCGCAGCCGATTGTCCTATATATTCCAGGTATCCCTTCACTTTTGGGTCGTAAATAAGACCTATCATGGGTGTGGCAGCGATGGAAGAATAAATAAGAGTGTGTAGCCTCATGGCCATAACCAAAACCAAGCGTTTCATAATTCCGATTAATTCTTCCGGCAAATATACTTTAGAAAGCATTTCATAGGGTATGTTAAGCATAGGTACGAAGCTTTTTATAAATTCGTTATCATCGCTGTTCATCGGTATAAACAGGGGTATGAGTTTATGTTTGCTGTAAATGTATTCCAATGATTGTGCCAATTGATTGGTAAAATCCCTTGAATGTATCCACTTCCTAATGTTAATGCCTATCAATC
>CAZMPR010000268.1:870-2203 GCA_964568265.1 uncultured Clostridiaceae bacterium
CAGAAATACATTCTTTTTTAAATATATCGTCAATGATATGTACATCCGCTGGCTCAGTTGTTAAAACAGGATCTGCCGTCACAATTATTTCGGGTTTATCTATACCTAATTCATTTAACAGATTTAATGAATGTTCTTCTCTCAATGTTATTAAATCCACTTTGTTTATTATTTTATTTACTCTTTTTATATTTCTCACGGAATTTATAGGTCCTATTCCGTTGGCATACAGCATGACTTTCTTTTTATAATGCAAAGCGGTTTTTATAATAAATAAATAATACAATAGAGATCTGGTGCTAGTCTGATCTTGTAACAAGCTGCCTCCGCCGCTTATAAATAAATCGCACTTTTTTATCTCTCTAAAAATATCTATTAAGTTTACACGGTTTATTGCATTTATATCGTATTCTTTGCTTGTTTTTCCGGCATTATTAGATAAAGCTGTAATTTTAATATTGGAATTATGATTTTTAAAATCTCTGACAATAGATTTTAAAATCGCTTCATCTCCACTGTTTCCGAATCCATAGTATCCCGATATAACAATTGATTGATCCTTTTGATTTTTAACTGCGATGCTTTTATAGATATTAATATGAAGCGAAGCCAAGTTTTCCAAAGAGTAGTTTGCTTTTGCATGCGCTAATAATTCTCTGCCGAATATGCTTCTTTTTTCTTTATCATCTATCAACAATTCCAATTTTGCTGCCAATTCTTTGCTGTCTCCGGCTTTAAAAAGATAGCCGTTTCCGCCGTCTTTTATTAACATAGGAATTCCGCCAACAGCAGAGGAAATCGTAGGTTTCAAAAGTTGAGCACCCTCCAACAAAACATAGGGAAAGCTTTCGCTATAAGAAGTTAATACATTTATATCAATGGTATTTAAAAAGTCATATGGATTTTCCACAAATCCAATAAAATGAATGTTGTCCTCTATATCCAATCTTTTTACAACATTTATCAGTTCCGGCATCTCGTCCTTATTGCCTGTAATTAAAAAGTGTGCATCTTTGTTTTTCTCCAATATCATAGCGGCGGCCTTTATAAATATCTCATGACCCTTTACCGGATGAAGCCTTGCTAAAATCCCGATTATTGTTTTGTTATGTAAATGAGATAACCCTTTTTCATGGAGAAAGTCTTCCTTGCTTCTATAACTTATGTTCTCGCTGTAATCAATTCCGTTATAGACTGTATAAACTTTGTCTTCGGGAAATCCCCTGCCTATAAGCATTTGCCTGAAATCCTCTGATACACCTATGAAGTAATCAAACTTCTTTAATGCGAAAATATTCAAATTGGTATAAATCAAGTGTTTATAAATATTACC
>CAZMPR010000269.1:0-2197 GCA_964568265.1 uncultured Clostridiaceae bacterium
AGTATCAATTTTATACCTCCTTTTTAATTCATACTAATTAACTCGGATATCAATATTAGATTAGCATCTTTCATTATGACTGTCAATTTATTTTTAACTCAATTTTTTCAAAAAGTCGGGCACGGCATAAAGCCGTGCCCATCTATATCAAATTGTTGATATCACCTGTGGTAATATCAACAATATTGGATATTTTTGAAACAAATATTTAATGTTGATAGTATTTATTTTTGTTCTGATACTCTCCCCACCGGAGAATTGGGGCTTTTAATATCTTATAGAGAAAAGAACATAAATTATACAATGTGTGAACTGTAACACTTATCTACATACCGATGCTACTTTTACAGTTTCCTTTTGATTCATAGTATATAGTATGAAGAGATGCTAATTTTGTGTAAAGCATTTTCATCTTTATCAGACAAAATAATAGTTTTTAATCAGCTAAAAATGTTCAGGCAGGTATGAAACCTGCCTTTATAAACTGCTATTTTATTAATTTATTTATATATTCGGATGTGGACAGTGCCAAAAGCGCACCGTAGTCCAAGAGAAAATCCATGGTGTCTCCTACTTTATAATCCCTATCGCTGTCACTGACATCGATCAGCATATGGTCGCTGCTGGCACCAAGGATAATCAGTTTTTCATCTATGGGTGTCAATCCGTCGATTTTTGCATCCTGCTTGCCTACGGCAACAATGGCACGCTTCCTTATTCCCCGGTCTTGGAAAACCGGTTTTGTCCCAAAGGCATCCACGCCTATTTCCCCGATGGGAATCGAGGGCTTTTCTTTCAGTTCAACTATTTCCGCCGTCAGAGTGAAGCAATCGTTATAGGAGCCTTCAACTCTTCCACCGTAAGCCGTTTCATTGCCAAGGACAACGGATTCACCGAATCGTAAATTGTTTACGCCTTTTGGTATTGTGCCGTTATCTACAAGGTAAATGCTGCTGGAGTTGCCGCCTGATATAATATCCAATTTGATATTGTATTTCTTTTCTATTTCTGAGGCTATTTCAATCAGCTTTGAAAGGTTATCTACTTTCGGTATGACGGCACCGTAACATGTAAGATTTGTTCCTATACCTTTTAGATTGATTCCTTTAAGGTCGATCAGTTTGCCTGCATATTCTACGGCATCACCCATCCATACTCCTTCACGAAGGTCTCCCAAGTCAACCATCAATATGATATCATGAACCTTGCCTTTTTTTAATGCAGCTTCCGATAGAGCCTCTATAACAACATATTCCGAGTTGAGACTTATATCGGCATATTCCACCACTTCATCAACCTGAGACAGCATGGGGATTCTGAGAAGCATTTTCGGTATATCCAAATGCTTTATCCTTTTAAGGTTCTCAACTCTTGAATCCGCAACATAAGTTGTGCCGCCCTTTATAATGGCTTCCGCCAACTCGGGTATGGCACAGAACACTTTTGAAACTGCGGCGATAGTTATATCATGCTTGGCACATTTATCAACCAAAAGCCTCGTGTTGTGTTCCAACTTTTTTAAATCAATATTCAAAGAGGGATATCCCATTCTTCTATTCCTCCTCTCAATCATTCTTTATAATCAATGCTTTTCTTCATTAAGTATACGGCATCTTCCGGATATTTTTTAGACAAGACACCCAATGATGCAAAAATATAGTCTTGGTCAATCAAAATCCTTGCTTCTCTTGTCGGATAGAGCTCGAGACCCTTCCCATGGCCTGCCGCCTTTCCTAATATATCAATATTGTTGGGCAAGCGGGTTAGGGCTCCCCCTGTGCCGATAATGTATTTTATATTAGATAAATCCTTGCCTTCCGCTATGGTTTTCTTGCCGGAAGGACCGTATATATATCTAAGTTTGCCCGCGTGTCTTTCCAATGATGTCAGCACCGCTTCTTTGGTGAGCCTTTCAACAAATTTCTTTTCCTCTTCTGTTTCCGGTATGGGATGGGTTTTATTTATCAATTCTTCAACATTTTCAAATTCATTTTTCAGCTCATCAATGCCGATTTTTTCAACTATATGTTTCAGATTAACGTATACTCCTAAATCCCCTTCCACGGTTCTTTTTGCATAGGGTTCCTTTGTCGACACAACTCCTATATCGTATAAAAATTTATGCCAAAATCTAGCATACAGTAAATGAAGGGTTGTATGCTCCATGCCCCCGTTATACCAATCAACAGGCATCCAA
>CAZMPR010000270.1:0-2164 GCA_964568265.1 uncultured Clostridiaceae bacterium
TAATTGCAAATCCTAAAAGTTTGCTTTTGGGGGCAGCAGCTCAACTTGGAATCTTCACTACGTTTTTAGGCGCTTTAGCACTTAACCTTGTACCGGGACTCGGATTTACCATTCCTGAAGCTGCTTCCATAGGAATTATAGGCGGAGCTGACGGTCCGACGGCCATATACATTACGGCGAAACTGGCACCACACCTTTTAGGGCCGATAGCTGTAGCGGCATATTCTTATATGGCTTTGGTTCCGCTTATTCAACCGCCGATTATGAAGGCTTTAACCACGAAAGAAGAAAGAGAAATAAAAATGGAACAGTTAAGGCCTGTATCAAAGTTAGAAAGAATAGTGTTCCCTGTATTAGTTACTGTGGTTGTTTCTATATTATTACCTGCAGCGGCACCGTTAATCGGTTTGCTTATGTTAGGTAATATACTTAGAGAAGCGGCAATGCTGCAAAGCACATTGAACAGATTGATGAAAACCGCGGAAGGCGAACTTATGAATATAGTTGTTATATTTTTAGGAGTAACAGTCGGCGCTACCGCAAACGGTGAGATATTCTTATCACCCAGAACATTGGCTATTATTTTCTTGGGATTAGCTGCTTTCTCCGGCGGGACAGCGGGAGGAGTAATATTCGGAAAGATAATGTGCAAGATGACTGGCGGCAAAGTGAACCCGCTTATAGGATCTGCAGGAGTATCGGCAGTGCCTATGGCTGCGAGGGTATCTCAAAAAGTAGGTCAGGAAGCAAATCCATCAAATTTCCTTTTGATGCATGCTATGGGACCCAATGTGGCCGGAGTTATCGGCTCTGCAGTGGCGGCCGGAGTATTGCTCTCAATGTGTAATTTTTAATAAAAAAAGCCAAGTCGAAAGACTTGGCTTTTTTTATGCGGTATGCATATCATAATACCGATATTTCTTCATCATATTCTGAATACACCTTTTCATTGAATAATTGATAATTACCTATATAATATAATTATCAGAGCAAAGGAGATTTTCAATGAAGAATACGGTATTGGAAGAATTGCGAAATAACAAGAATAAGTATCTTTCCGGGGAAGAATTGAGCAAAAAATTAGGCGTATCAAGAACATCGGTATGGAAGAATATCAATAAGCTTAAAGAAGAAGGGTATACTATAGATTCTTCAACTAATAAAGGCTATATGTTAATAGAAGTTCCGGATACCTTATACCCGGCAGAAATAAAAAGACTGTTGAATACAAAAATTATCGGCGATGAGATCATATTTATTGAATCGATAGACTCTACTAATAATTATGGTAAGAAGATTTGCGAAAAGGAGTTTGCCGAGGGGACTATAATAATAGCGGAGGAACAAACGACGGGAAGAGGGAGACTGGGACGGAATTGGATATCGCCTAAAGGAGAAGGCATATGGATGTCCATACTTTTGAAGCCGAATTTAAAGCCGGAACAAGCATCCCAGCTGACAATACTCACCGCCTATGCTGCAGCTATAAGCATCAGGGATATGTTGGAGTTGGATGCCTTAATAAAGTGGCCCAATGATATAGTAATAGACGGGAGGAAAGTTTGCGGCATACTTACCGAGATGGGCGCGGAGATTGATAAAATAAATTACCTTATTGTAGGGATAGGGATTAATGCCAATATTGAGGGAAAATCCTTTTATGAAAACAGCCTAAGTACCGCTACTTCTTTAAGAATTGAAAAAGGAGAAACGATAGATCGAAAGGCGCTACTGGCAAAAGTGATAATGAACTTTGAAAGTCTATATTTGGCTTTTATTGAAAGTAAAAATATTGAAGACCTTCTAAACAAATATAAAAAAATAAGTGTTACATTGGGAAAAGAAATAAAGTTTACATTTAATAAAGAAGATTTAACAGGAACAGCCGTAGATATAGACAGTTCGGGAAGGCTTTTAATAAAACTGAAAAACGGGGAAATAATAGAACTGTCGTCCGGGGAAGTCTCTGTCAGAGGTATGTACGGGTATGTATAATTAATATGAAGTTTAAGCTGTTCTTTGATTTAATTTATAGAAGATTATGAAAACGAAAAAGTTGTTGAATTTAATAAATAATGGTGATAAAATTTATTTGCCGACATCTTAAAAGAGTCGGACTATAAAATAACAAGAATTTATCGTCCGGTATCCTTAGCGGAATCGG
>CAZMPR010000271.1:0-2132 GCA_964568265.1 uncultured Clostridiaceae bacterium
TTAAAAAACATGAGGCAATAAAAGATAAATTAACTTCATTATAGGTGGTAGTTAAATGAAATACACAAGTAAAGCCCCGGCAAAAATCAATATGTCAATAGATATTATTGAAAAAAGACCTGACGGATATCACGAGATATCTACTATAATGCAATCAATTTCACTTTATGATATTATAACCTTAGAGGTAAATGATAGCGGAGAGGTTTCTGTAAATACAGATTCAGAATTCGTGCCTCCGGGAAGTTCAAATATTGTATATAAAACTATGGAATTAATTAGAAATAAGTATAATATAGAAGACGGTGCAGAAGTTCACATAGAAAAAAATATACCGGTAGCAGCAGGGTTAGCAGGCGGAAGTACCGATGCAGCTGCTGCTATTAAACTTTTTAATAAAGCTTTGAATCTAAGAATGTCAAAATCTGAGATGTATGATATTGCAAAAAGAATCGGCTCTGACGTTTCTTTTTGCATAGAAGGAGGGACAGCCTTAGGGGAAGGGTTAGGTGATAAGCTCACTTTGCTTCCTGCAATACCCGATTGTTATATATTACTTATAAAACCGGATATAAGCGTATCGACAAAAGAGATTTATGAGGGACTAAATCTTAATGAGATAGACCAAAGACCTGATACAGAGGGGATGCTTAGGGCTATTAACAATAACGATCTTATCGGCCTGTCAAAAAAGCTGTGCAATGTGCTTGAAAGTGTAACATTAAAGAAATATCCTATTATAAAGGAACTTAAACAAAAGCTTATTGAATACGGTGCGTTAGGAAGTCTTATGAGCGGCAGCGGGCCTTCCGTATTCGGAATTTTTGATGACACCGGTAAAGCTTATCGTGCTTACGACAGTATGAAAAGCTATTCATATGAGACTTTTTTGGTTAAAGCAATAGATGTGGGCTTAATGGATAATATATAAAAGAGGTGCATGTCATGAATGCAATTATTCTTGCGGGGGAATCAAAGTCCAATAAAGAGGAGGCTATTAAAAACAAGGCGTTAATAAAGATTAAAGGCAAGTATATGCTGGAATATGTATTAGACACTTTACACAGGGTACAAGCTGTCGAGAAAATAGTTGTAGTAGGGGATAAAGAAAAACTCAAAGATGCTTTGGGGCACAAGATAGATTACATATTGGAAAGTGAAAATTCCATAGTAGATAATGCCATGAAAGCTCTGGAGCTTTTCCCCGATGAAAAGGAAATCATAATACTGACTTGCGACATTCCCATGATCACCGTTGAAGCTATAGAACATTTTTTGCTGGAATCAAAAGAGACCGGTGCGAATTTAGCCTATCCGGTAGTTAATAAAAAGCTTAACGATGAAAAATACCCGGAAGTAAAAAGAACCTATGTTAAACTGAAAGAAGGTCAATTCACCGGAGGCAATGCATTTTTTTTAAACCCCGAAATCAAATATAAAGTAAAAGATTTTTTTGGGGAGATGCTGGAAAACAGGAAAAACCCGGCCAAGATGGCTCAAATATTGGGCATAGGGTTTTTGATAAAATTGGCGCTTGGAACGCTAAGTATGGTATCAATAAAGAAAAAGGTTAATAAACTTTTGGATATCAATGCTGAGGTAATAATTTCTCCTTATCCCGAAATCGGAAACGATGTGGATAAACAATCCGATTTAGACTTTGTAGAAAAATATTTATAAACCCTAATCATTTTGAGACGCTTGGATGAATCTTTTTTTCAAATCTGTATATAAAAACCATAGCATGCAAAAACTAAAATAAATTTGCATAAGGCTGTGGTTTTTTTGTTTAAAAATATAATCGAGATTTTAAAAAGCTATAATAACAGCTTAATAATTATAACAATAATTCTGATTATAATATTTGAATTCCTTGTTGATATGCCGGAATTTAAAAAGGCCAAAGAAAAAAATGACGCAAGAGTGACTATTGCAATGAATATCACATTATTTGTACTTGTAATTGCACTTTTTATAATTATGAAAATATGAAAAGGCGGGCAGATATCGCTATAATATTGTTCATAAAAGGGAGGAGCTATGGGGTTTTTTAGTAAGAAAAAGCAAGGCTCTGAGGGAAAAGATGTTGAAAACCTGCCAAGTGTTAAATCCTTGGAAGAGAACATAAATAA
>CAZMPR010000272.1:0-2129 GCA_964568265.1 uncultured Clostridiaceae bacterium
GATATGGCCCATGGTTGCCTCTACCTTATACTTTGAACCTAAAAATTTTTTAATGGTTTTCACTTTTGTCGGAGATTCCACTATTATTAAATTGTTTTTCATGTATTTCACCTTCTTTTTAAAGCATTTCCGTTTTTCCATATGTTATGAACTTATGCATTATAAAAAACACCCTCTATTTGTTTCAGATAACCTTGTATTTCCAATAAGACTATTGCAGGCAATATCTTAGAAGGTTCTGCGTTTGGTATCTTTTCAATTATTTCGTCTGCTGACAATCCCGTATCCTTTAGCAAATCCGTTATTAATTTTTCCATATCGCTTAGTATTGCAGTTTCTTTATAAGGTTTTGTATCTGTAAATCCATAATACTCTTCTATAATATCAGTAATTGAAAGTATAGGCTTTGCCCCGTTTTTGATTAATTCATTGGTACCTTTGCTATTGGGAGAATTTATATTCCCCGGTACGGCAAAGACATCTCTTCCTTGTTCCAATGCAAAATCGGCAGTTATAAGAGAACCGCTTTTTTTATTTGCTTCAACTATCAGAACACCTTTTGACATACCGCTGATTATTCTGTTTCTCGCCGGAAAGTTTTGAGGAAATACCTCAAATCCTAACGGGTATTCAGAAACGATTGCTCCTTTTTTTAATATTTCTTTAGATAAGTTTAAACCGCTTTGGGGATAAATGTTGTTTAATCCGCAGCCCATTACTGCTATTGTTCTTCCTCCTGCCTTTAAAGCACCCTTATGTGCTGCGGAATCAACGCCCAAAGCCATACCACTTATCACGGTAAATCCTAATTCTGCTATTTCTTTGCCAAATTGGAATGCTGTTTTTAAACCGTATTCCGAAGCCTTTCTTGAGCCTACTATTGCCAATGAATTTATATCGCTTTCAACAAGTTTACCTTTTACATATAAGACCGGTGGCGGGTCGTAAATATTTTTTAAGTTAAAGGGATATTCAGCATCATCAGTAGTATAAACAGATATATTATTTTCTTTCAATCTACTCATGTATCTTTTTATTTTATCTGCATCTCTTTTTTCTATTATTGTATCTATATTCTTTTCATAGACAAGGTTGGATTCGACAAGTTCTTCCCTGCTGCATAAAAATACTTCTTTGGCATTGCCAAAGTATTCAACAAGTTTTATATATTTTTTAGGTCCGATACCGGGAAGTCCTGAAAGCCAAACACAATAATTAATGTCTTCCATGTAAATCCTCCGTCTAATCATTGTACTTCAAAATACTTGCTTATGAAATAATACCATATATATTATAATAATGTAAAAAAGTTAAATGTCAAAGTAACTTTACCTACTTTATTAATTAATTGAATAATCTTTGAAGGTAAATGCCCTTTTTTATTGAATATATATTTAACAATTATAATTAGGAGCGATTTAATGATCTATAAAGTGCATTCATCTTCTATTTACGGCATAAACGGTTATATAGTTATTGTTGAAATTGATTTATCCAATGGTTTACCCGGCTTCGATATTGTAGGATTGCCGGATGCCACAATAAAAGAATCTAAGGAAAGAGTAAAAGCGGCAATAAAGAATTCTAATTTTCACTTCCCAAGCAAACGTATAACAATTAATTTAGCGCCTGCCGATATAAAAAAAGAAGGATCTGTTTTTGATTTAGCCATAGCGGCGGGTATTTTAGGTGCAAATCAGTTTTTCTCAGACATTAATATAGATAAAACGGTATTTTTAGGCGAGTTATCCTTAGATGGTTCGGTTAAGGGGATTAAAGGTATTCTGCCTATGTGCATGGAAGCAAAGAAGAACGGTTTTACTAACGTTATTACTTCAAAAGAAAATGCCAAAGAAGCTGCATTGGTAAAAGGATTATCCGTATATCCCGTCAACAATTTAATTGAAATGGTCAAATTTTTAAATAGTGAGACACAAATAGATCCTGCTGAAAGCGATGTGGAAAATCTTTTATTAAATAAATTTTGCGATATGGACTTTAAGGACGTTAAGGGTCAGCATAGCGTTAAAAGAGCTCTGGAAATTGCAGCGGCAGGAGCCCATAATATCTTAATGATCGGTACCCCGGGCTCCGGAAAAACCATGCTTGCCAGGAGAGTTCCCTCTATA
>CAZMPR010000273.1:0-2118 GCA_964568265.1 uncultured Clostridiaceae bacterium
CCCATACTCCCAACGTGTGCGGATGAAAGATTATATACTGAATTTTTCTCATGCATCAGGTTTCCTATGATATCCATGATCAAATCATGACTGCCTATTGAAACAATAGTATTGCTTATATCTGCCATATCTTTTAACAACCTTATTTTTACCTTTTCCCCTGCTTCGTGACCTTCGCCGGTTTGGGGTATTTCCAAGATTCCATCCGCTCTGACCAAGGACATGGTTACACCCGCTCCTCTGCTCAGGGGTGTGGCTATAAGGTTTTGTCCCACCTTTCCTAATTTTATTCTTACATATTCCCTATTTTGTACAGAAGAAATCAATCTCCTGGACAATATTGCTTCCGCATATTCTTCTTTTAAAGGCTTTTTACCGGCCCTCTTCATAATAAGAGGTTTTGCAAAAGTCTCAAATACAATATAAGCGGACACTGGATAACCGGGCACTCCTAAAACCGGTTTATCCTTTATTATTCCCAAAACCGCCGGCTTGCCGGGTTTTGCGGCTATGCCGTGGGTTAACAATTCTCCCAAATCTTCTACTAAGGTTTTAGTAAAGTCCTCGCTCCCTGCCGAAGAACCCGCATTAATAATTACTATATCGTTTTCATCAACTGCCTCTTCTATTGTTTGTCTTAACAATCCGTAATCGTCCGGAACCGGCTCATATCTGTTTGGCTCCCCGCCATACTCTATAATCAAGTTTTCAAACATACGGGAGTTGGATTCGAATATATCTCCCAACTCCAGTTTTTCTCCGGGCTCCACTACTTCTGTGCCTGTTGGAATTATCCCTACTTTGGGTTTTTTATATACACAAATTTCAGTGATTCCGCCGGATAATAAAGCTCCAATATCTACGGGTCTTATAGGATGGTTTGATGGTATTATCATTTCATGAGCTACTATATCCTCTCCTATAGGTCTGATATGCTGCCATGGATATGCGGATGCAATGATTTTTAATGCATCATCCCCAACTTCCGTTACGTCTTCTATCATTATTACTGCATCAAACGGTTCCGTAATGGGGTCTCCCGTATCCACATATTTATAATGAACTCCTTTTTCCAGTATTATTGGATTGACTTCGGTAGCGCCATAAGTATCCACGGCTTTTACAGCAATACCATCCATAGCAGCCGCATTAAAATTTGGGGAAGAATATTTGGCGAATACAGGCTTTGCCGCTATTCTTCCAAGCGAATTGATAACCGCCAAAGTGTCATTTCGGGTTTCAACACCTGCCCTTTCCAAAAAAAGTTTCAAAGCCTCATCTATATCCATATTGCTCAGGTAAAGATTCCTTTCCATTAAATCACTCCCTCTTTTGTATTCGGTTTTCAATGTCACAAGCCGTTATATTCAAATTAAACAGACACATAAAGTTTAAGACAAAAAAGAAATTTATCTTAGAAAAGTTCAACATGCACCTTTTCTTCTTTTTTGATTCCCTCTTTATTTCCGTCAATTCGTATAAAGCCCTTGGATTTTGCCACTTTTGATATGGCAGCTGATTTTCCGTATATGGGCACGGCTTTATATTCGTTATTTTCATAGTACAAATTAACCGCCTGATAGGTTTCCTTTCCGGGAGCAGAATGAATATTTTCCGTGGAAAAAGCTTCTATCAATATTCTCTCCTCTTCCATTGAATAATATTTCCTAATCAGGTAGTCTATAAAAACTTTATAAATTATCATGGCGGAAGACGGATGCCCGGGTAAACCGAAAACAGCCTTGCCGTTAACCTTCCCCACTATAGTAGGCTTTCCCGGCTTAACAGCTACACCGTGAACGAAAATCTCTCCGTTTTCCAATGCCTCAATGGCATTTACGGTCATATCTTTGCTTCCCACGGAGCTGCCTCCTGAAAGCAAAACTATATCCGAAACCTTAAGCGCCTTTACAATTGCTGCTTTGATATCATCAAATTCATCTTTCACCAATAGTTTTAAACTTACCTGGGCCCCGGACTCCAACGCCATTGATGACAAAAGGTGTGTGTTAATGTCCCTAACTTCACCGGGCGCTGCTTTACCAAAAGAATCTACTATTTCGTCACCGGTTGAAATAATCGATACTCTTACTTTTTTACAAACCTTGACTTTTTCTA
>CAZMPR010000274.1:0-2107 GCA_964568265.1 uncultured Clostridiaceae bacterium
CTGTCTGCCCTCGTAGGGGAGACCTTTGGTCTCCCGGCAAGAGTCAAGAGTCAAGAATCCAGCGCCCAGAGCCCGGAGCCCAGAGCCCAGCGCCCGGTGCCCGTCTAATCATATCTTTCTGACAGTAAAATTGTCTCCCAGCAAAGTCCAATTCTGGGGAAAGGGATACCCTAAAGCCCAGTAACTTATACCTGCAAGTCCATAATCCTTCACCGTATCAAATTTTGCCTGTGCGCTGCGGGGGTCCTCGAACCATACTTCATGCTGTACCCCGTTTTCATCCCAATATCGGAAGAAAGGTGATTGTGCAAGCTCATCATATTGTATAATAGCTCCATATCTAACTCCAATTCTTATTGCTTCCTGTACACTGAAGGTTCTGGCTTGCTGACCTTGTACATGAGGTAAAACCCAGTCCCTGGCATAGGTCTGAAAACCGAAGAAAATCTTGTTTCTTGGAATAACGGTAACAGCATAATCCAGTACCTGCCTAATCAAATTTATAGGTGAAATTGCTCTTGGGGGGCCCAGCCTGTATCCCCACTCATAGGTCATCAGGATAACAAAATCCGCTATCCTTCCGTGAGCCTCATAATCATGAGCCTCATAAAGCAATCCCGGCTGGTCTGCACTAACCTTCGGTGCCAAAGAGGATGAGACGAAATAACCCAAGGGGTGCAGCTTATCCACGGCTCTTTGCATAAAATTATTGTAAGGCACACGGTCTACGGGCAGAACATTTTCAAAGTCAACATTCAAACCTTTGTAGCCCTTCTCGTTCATTATGTTAACAATATTGTTCAGCAGTATGTTCTGTATTGTCAGGTCATTTAGTATAACATGAGCAAGGTTTTCACCTAAGTGAGTCGAAGTAAAATTGGTGATAGCCATCATCGGTACCGCATTAACGTTTATCGCAGCATTTATGGCGGCAGTATCGTCAATGGGTTCCAAAGTTCCGTCCTCCCGTATCAGATATGCAAAGGGTGCTACATAAGTCAGGAACTGTCCTACCTCGGTTATTATAGGTGCCGCCTGTTGCCCCAACCGATAAATAAATCCGTTGACATCGATGAGAGGCCTTATTTTGATAGGTATAACCAATACCATCCCCGGGAAAATGAGGTCCGGGTTTTCTATATTATTAGCATCTATGAGGCTCTGTAAGCTGACTCCAAACCTGTTTGCGATACCTAATAAAGTATCACCGGGCATTACCTGATACAAAGGTGTAGGAATAAAAATCCGCATGCCCGGAAAAATTACATCGGGATTGGCTATATTATTATTTCTCAAGATTACGTCAATGGTTGTGTTAAACCTCTGTGCTATCATCCACAGCGTTTCACCGGGCTGCACTACATAAGTTATACCGTCTTTTGGAATTATAATAGCCTGGCCAATCAAAAGTTGATTGGGATTAGGCAGCTGATTGGCGCTTATTGTTTCCGCCAAAGGGACACCATAAAAATTAGATATTTGCCAAAGGGTTTCACCGGGCTTTACAACATGAATAATCAATAAAATCCATCCTTTATAAGCATATATATTCAGTTTATGCATGACTTTACAACAAAGTGAATACTTTAAATTTTTCAAACCTATATACTTTATTTTAATTAGTGCTATAATATTATCTTATTGTTGTATTAGTGGTAGAATAAAAGATAACCACCTTAACATGGAGGAATAATATATGAAGATAATTATAATAGGTGCCGGTAAAGTCGGATATAGCCTGGCTTCCAATCTTTCCAAAGAAGACCATGATGTAATAGTCATAGATAACGACCAGGAAGTTATAAATAAAGCCGATGAGAATTTGGACGTTTTTTGCATAAAAGGAAACGGAGTATCTACTCAAATTTTGGAGGATGCGGGAGTACACCATGCAGACTTGCTGATAGCCGTTACAAATAGCGACGAAGTCAATATGGTTTGCTGCCTGACTGGTAAAAAATTAGGCGCTGCAAAGACCATTGCAAGGATCAGGGATCCCGAGTATGCCCAAGAACTAAGCATGCTTAAGGAAGAAATAGGCCTTGATATGGTGATAAATCCGGAGCTGGCTGCTGCGGAGGAAATAGCAAAAAACCTCAGCTACCCT
>CAZMPR010000275.1:0-2102 GCA_964568265.1 uncultured Clostridiaceae bacterium
TGATGCTAAGGCGATGGTGGGGAAAAAGGTTGAGATAGTTCAATCCCTTGCCAAGTGGAAAAGGATGGCGCTTTACAGGTATGGTTTTGAAAATAGTAAAGGGTTATATACAGATATGAACGCAATAAGGCGTGATGAAGATTTGGATAATCTGCATTCTATTTATGTGGACCAATGGGATTGGGAAAAGAGAATAGATAGTAAAGATAGAAATATTGATTACTTAAAACATATAGTAAATGAAATTTATAAAGTCTTTAAAAATACGGAAAATTATTTAATGTATAAATATGAAGATTATGAGCCAATACTGCCTGCAGATATATTCTTTATTACGGCTCAAGAGCTTGAAGACCTATATCCGATGAAAACTCCCAAAGAAAGAGAAGATGCGATTGCAAAAGAAAAAGGTGCGGTTTTTATAATGGGAATAGGAAATGAACTAAAGTCGGGAGAAAAGCACGACGGAAGATCGCCGGATTACGATGATTGGGAATTAAACGGCGATATTATATTCTGGTACCCGGTACTTGATGTGGCATTGGAGCTTTCATCTATGGGGATAAGAGTTGATAAGGACACGCTTTTAAAACAGTTGCATGAATCAAATTGCGAAGATAGATTGAATTTGGAATACCATAGAATGGTTATGGAGGATAAATTGCCGCTTACTATCGGTGGGGGTATAGGACAATCAAGAATATGTATGTTCTTTTTAAAAAAGGCCCATATAGGTGAAATACAAGCCTCTGTATGGCCGGAAGAGATGATAGACATCTGCGAGAAGCATGACATATCGTTGCTATAAAGCTTAAATTATTCCGTTAACACTTAGAATTTTTATGCCCGTGTTGTTAATAGCGAAATAAAAATATGCAATGCGGATAAGAGTATTAGTATAAAAATATCAGTTGCGGACTCCTTCTGAATAGATAATATAAATCGGTATTGAAACAGTAGAAATTGAAGATTCTGTCTATCATCTTTGGTGTGATATGTTCTATACTTACTGTATAATAGACATATAAAATCAGAGATAAGGCAGGCAATGTTATGGCAATGGAATGGGACGGTAAGAGATATCATAGTTTAAATTATTTTTTAAGAAAGAAATTCGGTGAAAAAGTTTTTAAAATTTCCTTAGACGCCGGCTTTACATGCCCAAACAGGGACGGAAGCATTTCAAAAGGCGGATGTATTTTCTGCAGCCCAAGAGGCTCCGGCGATTTTACCATTGCGTTGGATGATATTAGTATGCAGTTTGACGAGGCCAAAGCAATAATGATGAAAAAATGGAAAACCGGCAAATATATTGCCTATTTCCAGGCTTATACAAATACTTATGCACCTGCAAGCGTATTACGCGAAAGATATTACTCCATAATGAATAAAGAAAACCTTGTAGGCATAGCAATTGCCACAAGACCGGATTGTTTACCCCACGATGTTATTGAACTATTAAAAGAGATAAATGAAATAACTTATTTGTGGGTTGAATTAGGCTTGCAGACTGTCAATGAAGATACAACAAAGCTTATAAACAGCGGTTATACCTTAAATTCATATATAGATTCCGTGAAAAACTTAAAAGAAGCGGGCATAGATATAGTCACTCATTGTATTTTGGGTTTGCCGGGAGAAAACCGGGAGGATATGATGAAAACAGTATTTTTTGATAAAGACATACCTAGGATATTAGCAACCAAAGCTGCTGCAAAATTTATGAAGCCTTTGCTTTTCACTGGAATAAATGCAGTTAAATATAGAAAGAATATACCTGACCCTCCCCTTCCTTCACAAAACTGGGTAAGAGTCAGGAATATCGCGTGTGGATTATGCGGTACTGATGTCAGTTTCTTCAAAGCAACTACCGGTACTAATTCAGCACTTGAACCAATACCTACTGCAAAAAGAACCTATCTTGGACATGAGAATGTTGGAAAAGTTATAGAAACCGGTTCGATGGTTACAAAGTTTAAAATCGGAGACAGGGTGACTATACGTGAATACATGTCTTCATGCAACAGCAAAGATATACAGCCTGTATGCAAGTACTGTGCTGAAGGTAACTATAACTTCTGCTTAAACTACGGAGAACCGGG
>CAZMPR010000276.1:0-2096 GCA_964568265.1 uncultured Clostridiaceae bacterium
AGATTGCACTTGCCCTTTTGTATCAAAGATTCATAAAATTGTAAGCGACTTTTATAAAGGGGGATATAAAGTTTTTATAGCAGGTAATCAGAATCATCCGGAGGTAATTGGAATTAACGGATGGTGTAATAACGAGGCAGTCATCATAGAGGATGAAAAAACAGTAGACAATCTTCCCCTGTATGATAAAATATGTTTAGTTGCGCAAACTACAATAACTGCTAATCTGTGGAATGCCATTGCTAAAAAAGTAAAAGATAAATATGAAAATATAAAGATATTTAATACAAGATGCAATGCAACGGAAAACAGGCAAAACGCCGCAAGAGAGTTGGCAAAAAAAGTTGACGTTATGATTGTTATCGGAGGTAAAAATAGTTCTAATACCGGAAAGTTATTTGAAATATCTAAAAAAGAATGTAATAATACTTATCATATAGAGACATCCGATGAATTAACGAGGGAAATGTTTAGAAGTGCTGAAAAGGTCGGAATAACAGCAGGGGCTTCAACGCCTGATTGGATATTAAAGGAGGTAATATTAAAAATGCAAGACCTTAATAATGAAATCACAAACGATAACGTTGTTGAAAATGAAAACATTTTTGAAAACGAAAATGTAATTGAAGGTGAAAGCGTTTTCGAAAGCGTGAACGAAAATATGAATGAGATCGAAAGCGAAAACATAATCGAGATTGAAAGTACAAGCGAAAGTGAAAATGAAAGTCCGGATGAAATTCTTATGGAAGAATACGAAAAAAGTTTAATAAGCTTGAGTGAAGGGGATACGGTTAAAGGAACCGTTTTGTCATTGAATGATGAAGAAGTTATAGTAAACATAGGGTATAAAGCAGATGGAATAATAAGTAAAGAAGATTTATCCTCAAATACAGATCTAAAACCTTCCGAATTAGTTGAAGTCGGAGATGAAATAGAAGTTAAGATTGTTAAAATCAATGACGGAGAAGGCAATGTTGTGTTATCCAAGAGATTAGTCGAATTGGATAAAAACATTGTTAAACTTGAATCAGTTTACACAAATAATCTGTCGATAAAAGGTATCGTGAAGGAATTAGTTAAAGGCGGCGCTATTGTTGAGCTTATAGGTGTTAAAGCCTTTATGCCGGCATCATTATTTGATTTATATTATGTAAGTGACTTGGAACCATTTAAGAATAAAGAAATACATGTTAAAATAATTGAATTTATAAAAGAGAATAAAAAAATAATTGTATCAAGAAAAGCACATTTAATTGAAGAGAAAAAGAGACTGCAAGAAGAGTTCTGGAATAGTGTTGAAGAGGGAAAAAAGATTACCGGCGAGGTTAAAAGATTGACAGACTTTGGCGCTTTTGTAGATATCGGAGGTTTAGACGGGTTAATTCATATATCTGAATTATCTTGGACAAGAATCAATCATCCGTCCGAAGTATTGCAGCCCGGTGATAAAGTTGAGGTAGTGGTTTTATCTTTTGATAAAGAAAAAAATAAGGTATCTTTAGGTCTGAAACAAACGATGCCGGAACCTTGGACTGCGATAGAAGGCAAGTACAACGTAGGCGATATTATTGAAGTTAAAATTGTTCGGTTTGCGAATTTCGGTGCCTTTGCCGAAATAGAACCGGGCGTAGACGGTTTAATCCATATTTCTCAAATTTCCGAAGAAAGGATAGCAAAGCCTTCTCAGGTTTTGGAGATTAATGAGATAATTAAAGCGAAAATAATTGATTCCAATATACCGGAAAAGAAAATCAGTTTAAGCATTATTGAGGCTAAAGAAGAATAAATATAATCTGAAATGAAATCCACATTAAAAAAGAAATTTAAATGTGGATTTTTTTATTATAGTGTCGGAAATTATTAGAAAATTTAAATAACGTCTTAAAAATAGAAGGATTTTAAAGATTTATTGAGAATATATACTTTGGTCTCTACTATACAGTTTATATAAATGCATAATGATAAATAATGACAGGAGGTTAGGGAATGAGAATTGAGAACCATCCGATTTTGACTTTTGAAAAAGGCAGAAAAGTAAAATTCATTTACAATGGAAAAAATTGGGACTTAGTTTAGATTATTCTAAGGAAAGATTT
>CAZMPR010000277.1:0-659 GCA_964568265.1 uncultured Clostridiaceae bacterium
CACTAACGACACCCCTTTTTATATTGTATTTTATTTAGCAGAATATCTATACATATCGCGGCTTACATCAGCATCATATATTTGCCGTTTTATGTATAGAACATCCATATTTATGTAAAATTGCGATATTTAATTTTATATTATCAGTGATGTTGAGATATGTCAATCCTAATCGTTTTAAAAGTTTTCTTAGTTTTTTTTGTACTAAAATGTTGTAACAAATTTAGAACTTTTTGTTTTCATCAAAAAATAAATTAACTTTTTTCATTAAGGAAAAAAATTTGCGAGGAAAATAGAATTGAATGTTTATACCGAATCTTCCATTAACAGCCTCTCTTTGATTTTCTTTAGGGCGTTAGCCCTATGGCTTATCTTGTTTTTTTCTTCCGCTCCAAGCTGTGCCATGGTCTTGTCCTTCCCTTCGATAATAAAAAGCGGGTCATAGCCGAATCCGTTGTCGCCGGCCTCATGAAATCCAATGCTCCCTTTGATATATCCTTTGGCCGTTATCTCTCGTCCCTCTGGAAATACAATTGCAATAACACTGCAAAACCTTGCTTTCCTTTTACCTTCGGGTATGTCTTTCATCACTTCCAACAACTTTTTATTATTTGCACTGTCTTTCCCATCTCCGTCAACCTCTGCATATCTGGCAGAAT
>CAZMPR010000277.1:669-2095 GCA_964568265.1 uncultured Clostridiaceae bacterium
CCGGCCTGCCACCTAAGACTTCAACCTCCAGGCCGGAATCATCGGCAATGCTTATCTGATTTGTCAGCTTGCATATTTCTCTTGCTTTTATTAACGCATTTTCTTCAAAAGTAGCACCGGTTTCTTCAATCTCTATATTTAAACCAATGTCTTTCAATGAAAATATCTCACAGCCTGCTTCACCTAATATCTGCCTTATTTCCTCCAGCTTGTGATTATTATTCGTGGCAACAATCATTTCCATTTTCTTTCTCCTCAATAAATTGGCTTAGCGGCCCAAGACTTTCCTTTTGGTAATCTATCAAAGCCATAATACCTTTTTCCCCTATCGCCATCATTTGCTCCAAATCTTTTTTAGCAAAAGGTTTTTCTTCACCGGTTCCCTGAATTTCAACCAAATCACCTGTTTCCGTCATCACAATATTCATATCCACTTGGCAAGCGGAGTCTTCAGCATAGTTTAAATCCAACAATATTTCACCGTTTTTTATACCGATACTGACAGCGGCAACATAGCTTTCTATGGGAATCTTTTTTAATTTACCACGATTATGCAAATGATACAACGCATCCACCAATGCTACAAAAGCACCGGTTATAGAGGCTGTCCTTGTCCCGCCGTCTGCCTGTATAACATCACAGTCTATGTAAATCGTATTTTCTCCTAATTCATCCAGATCTACCACAGAACGCAATGACCGGCCTATGAGCCTTTGTATTTCCATTGTTCTTCCATCCACTCTGCCTCTTATGGATTCACGTATTTTTCTTATCTCTGTAGAACGGGGAAGCATACCGTATTCACCGGTTATCCAACCCCTACCCGAGCCTTTTAAAAAAGGAGGGACTTTCTCTTCAACGCTGGCGGTGCAAATTACTTTTGTATCTCCCATCTCAATCAGCACAGAGCCTTCGGCGTGCTTTATATAATTTCTCGTTATTTTAACAGCTCTCAGCTCCTCGCTGCTCCTGCCGTCAATTCTTTCCATGTATATCATCCCTTCAAACGTATATTATATAGTATAAATTCCGTTGCTTTACTCATAAAAGTTTACAAATACAGGTATGTCTAAATATTCTTTACTTCCAATGCTTTCGGTGTTTTCTATAGTATGACCGTTGACGAACAATCTGACCTTTGAAATTGATTCCAGTTCACCCAAAGTAAGAGTGATAGCTTTTGTCAGTGCCCTTTCTTCCGCCATGGATGTAAGGTTTAGGATCTCTTCCGAAAAGTTTGCAAAAGCAACACCGTCATTTACCTCTACTCCTAAAATTTTAGTACCATCAGGAAAAGGATTTCTAAGTCCCAAATCAGAACCCGGTCCCTCTAACAACGCATGAAGTGCCGCTTCTGCACTATTTGTAAAACCGGATACCAATTTTGTCAACGGAACATAGTAAGAATAGTATCCGCTTCCTTTCT
>CAZMPR010000278.1:0-2081 GCA_964568265.1 uncultured Clostridiaceae bacterium
CGCTTGAATGGGGTTCAAGAGGCCGGGGGTTCAAGTCCCTTCACCCAGACCACTTTTTATCTGAAAACCCGCTGTATTAGTGGGTTTATTGATATTTTTGGCCTATATTTTTATGTTGATTTTAAAGAAAATATAATAAAGGTAGCCGGATTTTTTATTTAGTATGTGTTTATATGAAAGCCTAATTTATGTCAAAACCAATAAATGTAATATAGATATGCATATATAAGCAAAGAAAGGAAGCCAAATAAGACGGCGCATTAACATAATAGACTTTGTTTTATATGCTATAATGCAGAATAATACTACAAAAGCAACTTTAACCAATATAAAAAACCGCGGATTATACATCCACAGTATTTTCATAATTGGATTAGCCTCAAGCCCTGCATCTATCACAATCCATTGCAGTGTCGCCCATAAGTCAAATAAATTTAAAACACCGATTGATAGAATTAATGTATTCATGTTTCTGCCTCCAAAGACGGTATTTTTATATTAATCTTGTAATCGGTATCTAAACTATATATATGCTTTTTGTCTTATCATTATCCTCAAACTGTCTAAGTAAATGTTCCCATCTTTTACATCCTTCGTCATAATCCTCTACAACCCAATTAATAAACTATACTAATCTCTTTGCTTTGACTAAAAGGATGCAAAAGAAAAATACATAGTAATCGGTTTTAAATATTTCGTTTTAATAAGAAGGATATCAGTTTGTTTTATAGAAATATATATGAGTAGCCCGGGCATTCTATTTATTTGAAGTTTGCGGTTTAAAATATACAAAGAAGCTATAGCATAATGCTATAACTAATACAAGATAAAAACTAAGGAAGTTGTTGTATGGTAAAAAAGAAAAAAAAGGCGTCATCTCTTATTTTGTTTCCTATAATATTGATAATTATAGTCAGTTCTTATGCAATAAGGCATTTTTATTTCAGTTATGATACGGAGATTATAAAATACGGCACCATGCAGGATTTATATGAAACAACAGGCCTTATAGTTAGGAATGAGTTGGCTTATAATTACTCTTCGGATTTACAATTTAAAAATAAAGTATCTGAGGGGCAGAGAGTGCCTTACGGTAAAAAAATTGTTGAGATTGTAATAGGCGACGATATAGATGCCAATTTGTTACCTAAGATAAACAAATTGGATGAAAGGATAAATGAGATTAGCAAAACAGAAAAAGAGAATAATATTTTTGAAAAGGATATAGAAAAAATAGATAAAAGCATTAATGAAAAAACTGAGTTAATAAAGTTGTATTCCCAAGAAGGAAATTTTGAAAATATAACGGAGATTAAAAACAGCTTATCTGCTGATTTATATAAAAAATCGCTTATAGCCGGGGATAACAGCTTTTCCGGCAAAAATCTGGAACAGCTGTTAAATGAGAAAATGCAGCTGGAAAATCTTTATGTTAATAACTTAAATGCTGTTTATGCGAAGAGTTCAGGTATTGTCAGTTACAATTTAGACGGTTTAGAACAATCATTAAGCCCTGTTAATATTGAAAAATTCGGTATTGAAGAAATAAAGCAAATTATCACATCTTATAATGATAATGCTGTCAACGAAGATAATCAAAATGGGGTTAAGTTGGTAGAAGATTATGCTTGGTATATTTGCTGTATTTTGAAAGAAGAACTTGTTAAAGAATTAAAAGAAGGCAACAGGTTAAATATAATTTTTAAAAATAATGATGAGAAAACTGTATCCGGAAAAATTGTAAGGATTTCCGATATAGTTGATGGTGAAAGTATTGTAACATTTGAAATAAATGAGTACGTAAACAATTATTATAATAATAGAGTAGCGGATATAACAATCATCACACAATATCATGAAGGTTATTTGGTATCACAATCCGGTATTGTTGAAAACGAAAAGCAAAAAGGCATTTTTATAAATAAAAAAGGGATAATAAGATTTGTCCCCGTTGAAATTTTGGCATATGATGATGGTAAAGTACTTGTTCAAAATATTGCGGATGAAGAAGAAAACCAAGCAAATAGGTATGTAATAAAACTATATGACGAAGTTTTAAGGAATACTAAGAATATAAAAGC
>CAZMPR010000279.1:0-2078 GCA_964568265.1 uncultured Clostridiaceae bacterium
TATAAAGCGCTGCCGATTAAGTCCTTGCCGCTGCTCCAGAACATTCTTTTTTCCAACTTATTTCCCAGAGCATCCGTAATTCTGGAATCAACCATCTCCGGAGTTATGTATCCTATATGCCTGTCTGTCAATTTTTCCAAAAGGTTCATATTTACAAAGCTATCATGTAAAAGATATGGATGTGATACAATGCCGATAATATGCCCGCTGTTTAAAGTATTTATCTCATTTTTTTTATCAATGAGCTCTGTCGGCAAATACCCTTTGAATAGGTTCCTTTCATATGTCGAATGAGCCTTAAAAGCTTTATCCAATGCCTTTTTTATGCGCACTGTATTTTTGGTAAATCTAAAACCCAATGAAAACAATGTTCTATATAGATTGAGGCGATGCTTATATATATTTATTTCAATGTCTATAATAGGCGGTAGTCCCTGCAGTGAGAATTTAATCATTTCCGGCAGCCCACCAAATTTAGGGCAAATATATTCTCTTTTAGATATACTGGTCAATCTCGGTATAAGGAGATAATCAACTTTATCTTTAAGATAATCAGCATGCCCGTGGTAAACCTTTACCGGTAAACAAGCATCATCAATGCAATGTCTTGCTCCTATATCCAGTATTTCTTTGTTTGTTTCAGGAGAAGCTATTATTTCCGCCCCTAACTCAGTCAGAAAAGTTTTTGTGAAAGGATAGTGTTTATAAAAATATAATCCTCTCGGTACCCCTATTTTTAGACCCAAAAAATCACCTCTTCACAGATAGTATTATTATCTATGAAGAGGTTTTTTAAACGTCTTTAGAATTATAGGCTATACAATACTAAGCCCAAGCAGCCGGATAATGCAATAGCAACTATAGGGCTTAGCTTTAATTTAAACACGCCCAAAAAAGCTAAAGCACCGATTAGTATACTTTTGTAATCTGTTAAAGATATTTTCCCGATGGAAAAACATGCTGCGGCAATAATGCCCAACACAGCTGGCCTCATACCTTTAAGCACCCATTTTACCCATTTTTGATTCTTGAACTTTTTGATATATATGGACAATATAAGTGCCAAAACTGTAGGCACCAATAAAACCCCCACCGTACCTAATATGGAACCGATTATACCCGAAACTTTATATCCTACATATGTAGAAGCGTTTACAGCTATGGGTCCCGGTGTCATTTCTGCGATAGCAATGATATCCACAAACTCTTTTATATCCAACCATGCCTTTCCTTGAATAATCTCTTTTTGCATAAAAGACACTATTGCATACCCTCCGCCAAAACTGAAAGCGCCAATTTTTAGAAAGGATAAAAATATATTAACAAGTAAACTCATTATTTGCCTTTCTCCTTTCTAAACTTTATAAATCCAAGAGCGCCTGAGATTAGAATTGTCAGGAATGGATGTATATTTAAGAATGCAATAGCAATAAATGCTCCGGCAGCTATTGCTATATTAAATATTTTAAAACCCAGAAACTTTGAAAGGTTAGTTACAGCATATAGCATTAGCCCGGCAATTGCCGGTCTTATACCGCTAAAAATATTCTGTACTATTATGTTATCTCTTATAGAAGCGAAAAAGATGGCTATTATCAATATGATGAGAAATGATGGCAATGCGGTGGCAAACACTGCAGTTAAAGAACCGACAGGGCCTGCAATTCTGTAACCCACATAAGTAGCAGAGTTTGTGGCTAAAGGCCCGGGAAGACTGTTTGTTACGGCCAGTGCATCTAAAAACTCTTCTTGGGATATCCATTTTTTATCCTCGACCACTTCCTTTTGAATGACGGGTATCATAGAATAGCCTCCGCCTAAGGTAAACAATCCTATTTTGAAAAATGTAACAAATATTTCTTTTAACATCTAATCACCTACTGTTTTTGAGAATACATTTAAATATTAAGCCATTTAAAATATCATGTCAAATTTTCTCGAATGTAAAAAACAGTGGTATTATAAAAATTATCAACATTTACAGTACTTTTTTAAATAAGAAAATATGAATTATTGAAAAATATAAAGTATAATAAAGTTATTATATCGCAAATAATGAATTTGGAGGAAATAATTTA
>CAZMPR010000280.1:0-2072 GCA_964568265.1 uncultured Clostridiaceae bacterium
CTCCTTTGTATCTTCTCCTCGTTTTAATGTTTTTACAAAGCTATCCGCCGCAAAATAAAGGTTGGTGGATTTTTCACCTACTCCGGAAATGATAAGCGGTGTACGGGCCTCATCCACAAGTATACTGTCAACCTCGTCCACTATAGCATAATTCAGCTCTCTTTGAACCATCTGCTCTCTGTATATAACCATATTATCTCTTAAATAATCAAACCCGAATTCATTGTTGGTTCCATATGTGATATCGCTGTTATAAGCCTTCTGCCTCTCCTCATTGTCCAGACCGTGAACAATAAGACCTACAGATAAACCTAAAAACTTATATATTTGCCCCATCCATTCGCTGTCACGGGTTGCCAAATAATCATTCACCGTAATTACGTGAACTCCTTTTCCTTCCAATGCATTCAAATATACCGGGAGCGTTGCCACAAGAGTCTTTCCTTCCCCGGTTTTCATCTCCGCTATTCTGCCTTGGTGCAGCACCACACCGCCGATAAGCTGCACTCTGAAATGCCTCATGCTCAAGGTTCGTTTTGAAGCTTCCCTGACCACGGCAAAGGCCTTGGGAAGTATATCGTCTAATGTTTCGCCTTCATCTAACCTTTTTCTGAACTCGTCGGTTTTAGCCCTCAGCTCCTCGTCACTCAGAGATTCTATTTCGCTTTCCAAAGCTTCTATTTCATCAACGATTCTTTCTATCTTCTTTATTTCTCTTTCGTTTTCATTACCGAATAATTTACCGAAAAAAGACATGACAGCCTCACTCCCATAATTTCTATTATAACAAGAGGAGGAAACATCCTCTTTGTATTAAGATTCAAATTCCAGTCATATTAAAATCCATCCGGATTAACCTTATTAATTTTATCATATTGAATATATTATAACAAGAATACGAATAGCTATGACATTCTTCAAGAATTGCTCTTTATTCTTTTTCTAATCATCAGCTGTTGAATAAAGATAAATACACCTATAGACATGATAATATCACCTATGCTGACCACGGAAGGTAAGAAGCCTTTTCTTCCTACAGGAAATATATCAGCCAAGAATTTTAATTTATCTGGCGGAACCATCAGCTTATGCACTATATCTGACCTTTCTCCTATTAAAGCAATATTTTTAATCAAACCTACCTTTTCCAAAGCCTCTTGTGATACCGGCATCTGCCCGCCGTTTGCAAGGATTACTATAAAGTTTAGCAAAACTCCCGCCGTTATTATAACAAAAGCCGATTTTTTTATATTCATAGCTAAACCGATAAGAAGAAGCAGGTAAGTGAAAGAATGTATCCACAATATATTAGATTTTACAAAATCGCTGCCTCTTCCGGCAAAAAAAACAGCTCCGTATTCCAAAATAAAAGACGATACAATAAACTGCCAGCCTTTTATCCTTTCATCACCGATACCGGAAAGTTTTCCTCCTCTAATTTTCCCCACTACCATTGATGCAGCAAGGCTCTCAATTAGCATAAGATCGTATCCCCTCTTCTTCCTCTATCATATTTATGAATTCACGGGCGATATGGGGATTAAAAAATACTCCCGTATCTTTTTTAATAATGTTTAACGACTCCTCCAAAGACATGGCCTTTCGATAAGGCCTGTCCGAAGTTAAAGCATCAAATACGTCGACTATACATAGTATACCCGCCTCCACGGATATTTCTCTATCACTTATTCCTTTAGGATAACCTTTTCCGTCAAATCTTTCATGATGGCTTGATATAATATCGGCAGCGCTCTTTAAAAAACTTACCTCTTGGATAATCCTGGCACCTATGGCCGGATGCTCTTTTATCTTGCTGTACTCCTCCTTAGTTAACACATCCGGTTTATTTAAAATCTTCTCATCAATCCCTATTTTACCCACATCATGGAGCATGGCAGCTATTTTAAGGTTTTCAATTCTTTTATCACTTAGTCCCAGCCTTTGCGCTAATTTACATGACAAGTCACATACCCTCATGGAATGTCCCTGTGTATAAGGATCCTTTTCCTCCACTGCCTGGCATAGTGCCCTTACGGTATCTACGTAAATTTTCTTCATATCAACATACATTT
>CAZMPR010000281.1:0-2068 GCA_964568265.1 uncultured Clostridiaceae bacterium
TCATCTTTAGATTGTTTACATATTCCTCTAATGAAACATATTCTGCTTCCGGTATCAATTCTTTGAAACACATCAATGTAGTAGAGAATGTATTCTTTGTAACGGCTATTTTCTTTATTACATTCAATTTGTGTCCCATAAAACCTCGCACTGTATCTATAGTTGGCATGCCTTCACTTATAACAACATAATCATCTATAATTCCATATACATTTTCCGGCGCATGCCCCAAATTAACCGTCATTTGGGGAAGCAAATAGAATATTTTATCTAAAAAAATATATATCCCCTCAGCCCAATCGCCATAAGAATTTGCATATGTAAGATCGTTTAACCCTTTTGGAAGGCCGGTCAGATATTCCTGTTCACCGGATCTGGGAAGAAAACACATGTCTATACCAGTATCTTTCATATAGTTTCTTAAATTCTTAATTCTACTTTTATAATCTATCATTTTTATCCCCCGTTTCTTTTTTATTGTCCCTTTTCAGGTCCTGGCATCCTCTTGTCCGTAAAATAATTTGCTGTTGTGTTTATAATCTAATATAAATCTATTATAGTTTAAAACTGTATAATTTACCATCGACTAGCCATCTTGAACGGGTATTCATTTTTGCCTAAAAACCTATACTTGCAAATAAAGGTCTGGTAAAATAAGCGTATAATAAGTATAATATTTCTATACAGAATATTATATCATTTCAATTATGATAAGGGTTTTAATTATTCTTGCACAGTTACGTGGAGGTAGCATGAGAAAATTAATTATTTCACCGGAGGGATTCCCTTATATTTTTATAGGGATTATCTGTACAGGCATTGCAGCGTTGGCAAACCCTTACATAGCCATAATGCCTTTATTTATTACTTTTTTTCTTGCATATTTTTTTAGAAATCCTCCAAGAAGTATCACAGCTAACGAAAATAATCTTCTATCACCTGCCGACGGCAAGATAATGGACATTAAAAAAGTTGATTATGATGATATCTTGCAATGCGAAGTTTATAAGGTATCAATCTTCTTATCTCTCTTTGATGTTCATGTAAACCGAATGCCTTTATCCGGCACTATATTTTATAAAAAGTATATTCCGGGAAAGTTTTTTCCAGCATTCAAAAGCCATGCTTCTGAAATGAATGAAAGAAATATTATAGGCATAAAATGCGACGATGTAAAGGTTTTAGTTATTCAAATAACAGGATTTATCGCGAGAAGAATAATTGATTGGGTAAATATTGGTGATTTTCTACATCAAGGCAGCCTTTTCGGTTTAATAAAATTCGGATCCTGCACCGAAATACTGATTCCTTCTGATAATGTAGACATAAAAGTAAAAATAGGCGA
Source organism: uncultured Clostridiaceae bacterium (assembly GCA_964568265.1). Taxonomy (GTDB): domain Bacteria; phylum Bacillota; class Clostridia; order Lutisporales; family Lutisporaceae; genus JAAYKT01. The sequence continues at coordinate 1,346 of CAZMPR010000281.1, forward strand.
TAAGGTAAAAGCCGGAAAAACAATTATAGGAGTGTTATTCAATGAAACAAGCAACAGATGATACTAAGTTAGATGTCAAACCGAGATATAATTATGCTAATATGATAACTCTTATGAACCTTTCAATGGGTTGCTTCTCACTGTTATGCATACTTGCTAATGAAAGCCATTTAGCAGCAGGATTCATACTATTAGGGGCTCTACTTGACAGGATTGACGGTAAGGTAGCGCGCAAATTGGATATAGTCTCTGAAATGGGACGGGAGCTCGACTCCCTGGCTGATTTGGTATCCTTTGGCGTCGCACCGGCATTGCTTATCTGGTCTCTTTCTTTGAATAAAGTATATTTATACGGAAGTGCCATAACTATTATATACGTTTTATCAGGGGCTTATAGGCTTGCAAGGTTCAATATATCCAAACCGACTGATTATTATATTGGTGTTCCTATTACCATCGCTGGCGGGATAATGGCAATCATGTCTGTTATAGTGATAAGACACGGCATAGGGCCCTATCTACCAACTTTGTTGACGGTGACCCTATCCTATTCTATGGTGACAACTAATATTAAGGTTATGAAACGATAAAGAAGTCTTAATTTGTAAAAATATTGCCCGTTAATATAAGTTTTATTCTACAATAATTTTATAATGGAGGCGTAATAATAATGAAATATTCAGATATTCTGAAGCAAGCCAAAGCTAATTTAAACGGCGCTTG
>CAZMPR010000282.1:0-2060 GCA_964568265.1 uncultured Clostridiaceae bacterium
GGAAATAATGTTAAAGGTGATTGATAATACTGAATTGCCCCAAGGAATAGGTATCAGCCTCAAGGAAACCCTGGAGGAAGCTCTGATGGAGGTTGAAGGAGTTAATAGTCTGATAATCACAGACATAAACAATAAGGAAACTATTATCAATGCCAATCAATTGGAAGACGCTTATTTGATTCCAAGAGAAGACGGCGCCGATATACTTGTTGGTGAAAACTTAATAGAAAATGTGCTGAAGATAAGTAAACCTTAATATTAGGAAGAGTTATATGGCGAATAACAACGATAAGAAAATAAGGCAAAAGGTGCAAATGGTTTTTGCCCTGGCCTTTTTAGCAACAATTATCATTTATATATTAAAGAAATACTTAGCTTTAAGGTCCTTGGTATTGCGGATTTAAATCCCTACGGTGCCTGGAGTACCCTTAAGGACTGGGTTATTGACAGCAATTTTGAGTTTGACGGTATAAACAGAAGTATTGCTTTGACAGTCGCTACCCTTTCTATATGTGTGCTTGGGGGCAGATTCCTATGCGGATGGATATGCCCCTTGGGCACTTTTCAGGATTTTGGCAACTTTATCGGAAGGACAATGCCTTTTAAAAAAGCAGTTAATGCAATTCGTAATTCCTTCGGATCATCCGTAATGCACAAAGAGCATTTAGCTGCTTCCTCGACTACACAAAGAACTAAGGAAAATACCACATTTCCACACTGGACAAAAATTATTCCTTTCTCATTTATAGTTCTGATAACACTGCTCCTTTTATCAATATTAGGATTTGGGGCGAAAATCGCCGAGCTCTCCCCTTGGAGGGCATTGCTTAATTTACCCAGATTATTTACGGCTTGGTCTGAAATAAGAGTCGGGTTCATCATACTTCTTCTGGTATTCTTATTCTCCACTATTATCCCCAGGTTCTTCTGCAGATTTTTATGTCCGTTCGGAGCAATTCAAACCCTCTTTGGCTCCTTCAGCTTATGCACTATCAAAAAAGGCGAAGAATGCACATCCTGCAATGCATGCTTAAAAGATTGTCCCATGGGTATAAAGCCCAATGTAAAAGAAGATTCCGTATCTCCGGAGTGTATCAGATGCATGAACTGTGTAGACAATTGCGTAATATCCAAGGACAGAAGCCTTGCACTGCGTGTAGGAAATAAAAAAGTACAGACAAAAACTTATGCATCTTTTATGATGGCTGCTTTTATCCTAATCTGGTTAGGACTTCCCAAGTTATGGACAGCCGGTGCAATCGGAAGCAATATATCCACAGCAAATTTGAAGGATGGTGTTTATCGCGGCGAGGCAAAGGGTTTTGCGGCACGAATCGTTTCCGAGGTGAAAATTAATAATGGCAAGGTAATTGAAATAAACGTGATAGACCATCATGAGAGCAAAGGTTGGTATGATGAAGTGTTTATGGTCTTGCCAAAAGAAATAATAAAAAAGCAAAGTCTTGAGGTAGATGCTATAAGCGGCGCCACAAAAACAAACAAAGGCCTGATAAGAAGCGTTGAAAACGCACTGAAAAAAGCATATTGATTTTTCATTTCCAATTTACTATATGTACTGGTATAATAGGATTGTATTTTATTTATATAACTTTTTGAGAGGAGAAGGGTATTTGAATATACTTTTAAACAAGCTTAAAGAAGTATCCTTATCTGTTTTGCCGATAACTATTTTGGTTGTTGTGTTAAACTTTACGATAATCCCCATTGAAACTAATATGTTAATCCGTTTTTTAATCGGTGCTTTTACTGTTATTATAGGCTTGGGAATTTTTTTATTCGGTGCACACATTGGTATTGTTCAAATTGGAAGCCTAATGGGAGAAACAGTTGCGAAGACAAATAATATGTATTTTGTAGGAGTTTTGGGCTTTATATTAGGTTTCCTTATTAACGTTGCAGAGCCGGATTTACAAATCCTTGCACGCCAGGTTGGCTTGGCAACCGGCGGGGTTGTACCCGGTTTTCTATTCTTGATGGTGGTCTCTGTGGGCGTTGGGTTATTGGTTGCAATAGGCTTACTCAGAATACTTAAAGGTTAT
>CAZMPR010000283.1:0-2048 GCA_964568265.1 uncultured Clostridiaceae bacterium
ATTAAGAATATCAATCTTAGTGCCATAAATCCCGCTTGGTACAAACCTTCTTTTGTTATTTTCAATTTCCAGATCGTATATATGATTTCTCCTTCTGTCATAAAAATGTTCAATATAACCGTTAAAAGTATGATTGCAATTAGGGGCTTCAGCCCTTTAAACATATATTTTATTTCAATCTTTGATATCATCAGCGCCATCGCCATGAACGCAATAACAAAAATATAGGCAAAAAACTTATTTATAAAGAAAAGGGATGCAATAAAAACAAAGGTGATTATTATTTTTACACGGGGGTCTAAATTATGTACTTTTGTATCTCCCGGAATGTATTGGCCGATTGTTATATCTTTAAGCATTCTTTTTACCCCTTAATACTTTTAATATCATTTCTTTTGCCTCTGCTGTTGAGATAGCATCCTCCAAAGGAAAGCCTTTTTCTTTTAACTCTCTCATGAGATACGAAACTTGCGGCACTCCAAGACCCACATTCTCCAATAGTTTGATTTCTTTAAATACCTTATCCGGCGTATCCATAAGCATAATTTTGCCTTTATTCATAACAATTATTTTATCCACCAGTTTTGCTATATCCTCCATACTGTGGGACACCAATATTACAGTCATCTTTTCTTTTTTATGCAATTCCTTTATTTGATTGAGTATTTCATCTCTTCCCCTTGGATCAAGACCTGCCGTGGGCTCATCAAGTATCAAAACTTTTGGCTTCATAGCGATTACACCGGCAATTGCTATCCTTCTTTTTTGCCCTCCGCTAAGGTCAAATGGGGAAGATTCTTTGATTTCATTGTAGTTCAACCCGACCATTTCCAAAGATGACTTTACTCTTTTTTCTATTTCTTTATTATCCAAGCCCAAATTTTTCGGTCCGAAAGCTATGTCTTTATATACTGTTTCTTCGAAAAGTTGATGTTCCGGATATTGGAATACTAAGCCTACCTTTTGTCTGACAGTCTTTAAGGATGCCTCTTTTGAATTGATATCTACATCATCCAAAAGTATTCTCCCTGATGTGGGTTTTAAAAGCCCATTCAGATGTTGTATGAGGGTGGATTTGCCCGAACCCGTATGTCCTATTAATCCTAAAAACTCACCGTCTTCTATAGCCATCGTTATATCTTCCAAAGCTATATGCTGAAATACGGTATCTTTCATGTATATATGGGTCAGGTTTTCTATTTTAATCGGCATAGTTCCACCACCATTTCTTGTACTGTCAGGATATCAGAAGGTATATTAACTCCTTCATCTATCAACATCTGGGCTAACTCTGTAATCTGGGGCACATCAAGGCCAATTTCCCTTATCTCTTTTACTTTAGAAAAAACTTGTTTGGGTGTTCCTTCAATTACTATTTTTCCATCATCCATAACATATACTCTGTCTGCATTAACCGCCTCATCCATATAATGAGTTATCAAGACTATTGTAATGTTTTCTTCTTTATTAAGTTTTGTTATTGTATCTATTACTTCTTTTCTTCCCGAGGGGTCAAGCATTGCGGTAGGTTCGTCCAAGACTATGCATTTTGGTTTCATGGCTAAAATACCAGCAATGGCTATTCTTTGTTTTTGGCCGCCGCTAAGCAGATGGGGACTGTTTTTCCTGTATTCAAACATACCCACATTCAATAGGGACTCATCTACTCTTTTTCTTATTTGCAGTGGAGGTACCCCTAAATTTTCAGGTCCGAATGCTACATCTTCTTCCACTATTGTAGCTACAATCTGATTATCCGGGTTTTGAAACACCATGCCTGCTGTTTGCCTGATGTTCCATATGTTTTCAGAATCCGCAGTGTTCATTCCGTTTATGTAAACAATGCCGGAGTAAGGTGTAAGCAGTGCATTGAGATGTTTTGCAAGAGTAGATTTCCCGGAACCGTTATGCCCTAAAATTGCGACAAATTCACCTTTATCAACTCTTATATTCGTATTTTTTAAAGCAAATGATTCTTCCGATTCTTGACCGGGATATTTGAATGAAACATTTTTCTTTCTTATCGCTCCAATGGTTCTGATGTGAAT
>CAZMPR010000284.1:0-2043 GCA_964568265.1 uncultured Clostridiaceae bacterium
CTGTACAGCCTGTAACCCAATACATTTGAAACTTTAGGCCACATAAGTCTGGCTCCCGATTCAAAGGCTTCCGCACCTTTGTCTGTTGATGTCGATACTGCAGGTGCAGCAGGTGCCGGTGGTGCAGGTAAGTTAGCCAATGGTTCCCTCTTTGTCGCCCGCCAATTATATATGGTGCTTGTTCCACTTTGAGTAAAGGTTCCTTCAGCTTTTATATAACCATTTGCATCTATTGCTATTGTGCCTACATAGTCCTGCCATAGGTTTCCGCTCGCCCATTGTCTTGTAAATTTTATTACATTTCCTTCTATAGAACCTTTTGTAAGCTTTTCAATATTACTACCATCAATATTCATTTCTCCGGTGAATTCATTACCATCCTGATTTTGCACATTTAAAGTACCGGTAGATCTATTTAGTGTACCATCCCATATACCTCTCATGTCAATAATACCTGATGGGATATTTGATTGTGTTGGCTGTGCCGGTGTTGTTGGAGTTGTTGGTGCAGAGCCTTCTTTCCACTCATAAATATATACATAGCCATAGCTGTTACCTAAATATAGCTGTATTGCTTTTTTGGCACCGGGACTGCCTTTAGGCATTACTTTTTCAGATTTAAATATTCCTTTTGTATCTTTGTATATATGTGATTTACCGTCATCCAATACAAAACTGATATTAAATGCTGATGAGCCCAGCCCTAATGTTGCTGCATCAATTTTAGCTGAAACACCTACGCCCCCCAAGTTATTTGAGCTGACTATTTTGTATTCAATATCAAAACCCACTGTTTCATTGGCAGGCAAGTATGCGGGAGGTTTACTCCAAATCACTTGATATACTACATGAAATATTTCCGTGCCATCGTCAAACCTTCTATACTGACCAAAAGTCATATCTCCCTCTGAGCCTGATGAGGTATATTTATTCCATAGAACATCACTGGTCGCTATTACGCCGCTTCTATGCTCTCCCGCATCTTCAAAATCTAAGCTTGATTTAAAGTATTGTGTTTCAATCAGATGCCATCCGCCTTCCGATTCAGCATTTACAATACTAATGTTTAATGCACTCATCAACATTACAATCACCAAGGTGAACAAAAATATATTTGTATTCGATACTACCCTTTTTAGTACTTTTCTCTCCATTTTATTACCTCCAATCATAATAAATAAATTTTGTTAATTGACAATCTATACCCCTCTCAAAACCCCCTTTGTTACTGTATTCAATTTTAATTTAATGACATAATAAGTTAGCATAGCACCACAATTTATCCGGTTTTGTTAAGGAATATGTTTAAAGTAAACGTAATAAATACCATAGGTGATAAAGAGCATTTGCAGATTTCAGCCATGATTGATTAACTATGCTTATTTTGCTCTTTAATAGCCTTAGTTCCAACATAGCTCAATGGTCAAAAAAAAGAACCACCCAAACAGGGTAGTTCCCATATAAATACCCCTACCTTTTTTGGGTAGGGTATAGATTAGTTATCGCTTTCGCCTAATATTATTTTAATCAATTCTCCGCGGCTTTGTATATTGAATTTGGAATAGATGTTTTTTACAAAATATTTTACTGTATTCTCACTGATAAAAAGTTCTTCTGCTATTTTTTTATATGTTTTCCCTTGTAACAGGCGTGATGCTACCTGGCTTTCTCTTTCCGACAGGATATTAAACTTTTCCTCGTAATTGATTTGAGCATTACTATTTCTGCCCGATATTTCAATAAAAGCTCTTAGATAGGTATGGTCTTTCAGAAGACTGAATAAATGCTTATGTAAAGGTGGTAATAGAACAAGTGTCAGGCATATTACAAACAGTGCCGAGAATGTCAAATTTATACGATGTGCATCAAAAATAAGATTCCCCAACACTCCGCCCAATAAAACACCCAATACATTGGCGGAAAGGCCTAACCCCATTATTTTCGCAGGATTATCATGAAACTCCAACATTTCTCCGAGGATGCTCCACCAGAATAAATCATATATACCACAAGCCCCCAACATCAAAGTATTAACAATTAAAT
>CAZMPR010000285.1:0-2041 GCA_964568265.1 uncultured Clostridiaceae bacterium
ATAACCCTTCCATTGATTTTTTAGTCAAAGTGGCTAAAGGTTTGGGAAAGGATATTATAATACAAATAAGATGATAGATATTGTAACTATGATGATTGTTTTATCTCCCGATTTTATCGGGAGTTTTTCTTTTTACCCATAAACTGTCTATCTATTGTGCTATTATAAAAGAAGGAAAGGATGGATAAATGTAGAACTAGTTTTATATTGAAGAGAATAGATTTGATTATGAATGGATATCAAAGTTTTGTGTAAAGGGTGAGTGCCATTGAAGATGTATGTTGGCATCACAGATTATGAATGGTTTAAAACCTTACAACAGGCAAGTTGTGACGAGGTGAATTTTTGGCGTCCGAACGGGCAAGCATTTAAAGCATTGGATGAAGGGGACTTGTTTCTTTTCAAATTGCATAGTCCTAGGAATTATATTGTTGGCGGTGGAATTTTTCTAAGATTTATAAGACTTCCTTCTTCTTTAGCTTGGGAGGCTTTTGAAATAGCCAATGGGGCAAAAAGTTATTATGAATTGGTTGAGCGGATATATAAGTATAGAAAAACGGATCGTTATTTAGATTCAGACCCACAAATTGGGTGCATAATCCTTTCTATGCCCTTTTACTTTGAAGAGAAGGATTGGATATCTGTTCCCGATGACTGGAAAAAGGCTATTCAAACCGGAAAGACTTATGATACGTCAGAATATAATGGTATGTTACTATATAGTAAATTGCAAGAAAAGCTTCATTATTCGATATATAGTGATTCACTAAAAGAAGATGTTGCACAAAGTAGATATGGGAAAGAACAGGTTATAAAACCACGCCTAGGGCAAGGCAGCTTTAGAGTTTTTATTACTGAGGCCTACCATAGAAGATGTGCAATAACCGGTGAGAAAACACTACCGGCTTTAGAAGCAGCCCATATTAAACCGTTCGCACTTAACGGCACTCATGAATTAGATAACGGACTTTTACTTAGAAGGGATTTTCATAGATTGCTTGATCGAGGTTATATAACGATTGATAAGAATTTTAATATTGAAGTGAGTCGTCGAATTAAAGATGACTTTGGAAATGGACAGGAATACTATTCACATCACGGAAGAAGGCTAATCATATTACCAGATAATAAAGAGCAACAACCTAACTTGCAATACTTAGAATGGCATAATGATAATATATATTTGGGATAAAACTAAAATCGTGTAAATAGATTAATCTTTGTTAAAAAATGAAATAAGGAAATAATAATTATTCATAATTGTTAGAAAGCGTGATTTTATGCCACTCATAACTAAAGGTGGTAAGTTTATTTATGGCTGGTCTTGGATTAGAGATGATTTGAGCATACAATTGCCCCCGGTAGCTATAAAAGAATATGATATAGTATCGGAAGGCAAGGTGTTTTTGATATCCGGGAGCAAGCAAACCGGTGGTTTTGTTATTACAAGAAAAGGTTTGTTATTGAATTCAAAAATAGGTAATATTTTAAGGGAAACACCGATGTTATGTGATTACAAAACCGTTGAAGGCGAATTTATAAGCTATAAAGGCAGATTATATACTTGGTGTAATATCACAAAGGCAGGAGAATTGAAACTTAGTTATGAAATGCTTGATACATTGGGTTTAAACGTAGGAAATATGCTCCTTGCCATACGCAGCAGCGATATTGCTTTTTGTTTAGGTGCAAAAGGCGAAATCATAGAGAGGGCTAAAAGCTATGAAGGTGGAATTGATATTTTTTAAATGCGATAGCCATGTCTTATAATTTTGCCCTAGCAAATGATTATATTAGATTTTTCAAATATATCAAATAGAAGGACATAACCATATGAAAGAAATATTGCAGATTAAATGGAGCAAAGATGAAATAGTAAAAAAGCGGGAAGAGGTTGCAAATATTTTAAAGGCTCACTCTTCCAACATAAAAGACGATAATATAAGCTCTATATCAGATAAGGACTTGGGTCTTTTATTCAGCTTCTATGATAAGGTATTTTTCAATAATTGGTTTAATGAATGTTTTAAAGGTAAGATTG
>CAZMPR010000286.1:0-2031 GCA_964568265.1 uncultured Clostridiaceae bacterium
AGCATCCGGTGCAGAAGTTCTGTTGTTAGATCGCGACAGCCATTTAGGGGGACAACTTATTAAGCAAACCCATATGTTTTTCGGCTCACAAAAGCAACATGCATCGGTAAGAGGTATTGACATCCCGGCTATACTTAAAAAAGAAATGGAACAATACGGCGATAGAATAAAAATAATGCTTGATGCGACGGTTATAGGCTTTTATGAAGACGGTGTCCTCACCGTTGAAAAGGAAGACGAATATATAAAAATAAAGCCCCGTGCAATAGTTTTTGCTACAGGAGCTTCTGAAAAGTTTCCCGCTTTCCCCAATAATGATCTTCCGGGTATATATGGAGCCGGTGCTGTACAGACACTGATGAACGTATACGGAGTATCACCCGGAGAAAGCGTTTTTATGGCCGGTGCCGGAAACATCGGTCTTATAGTAAGCTATCAATTGATTCAGGCAGGAGTTAAGGTTAAAGGCGTAATATGCAGAAGTCCAAAATATGGCGGATATGCAGTACATGCCGCAAAGTTGAGAAGAATGGGAGTACCCATAATGCCTCAACATAAAGTTATATACGCCCACGGTACAGATAAATTAGAAAGTATTACTCTTATTAAGCTTGATGATAATAAAAAAGAAATTCCCGGTACAGAGTTTGATATAGAAACTGACGTACTTTGTATTTCTACAGGATTGACACCTTTAGGAGAACTTTTATGGCAGCACGGTTGTGAGATGAAATATGTACGAGAACTCAGCGGCCATGTACCTATTAGAAACGAAGAAATGGAGACAACTATCCCCGGTATATTTGTTGCCGGTGATGTAGCAGGTATTGAAGAAGCAAGCAGTGCCATGGTAGAGGGCAGGCTTGCAGGATTATGCTGCGCCAAAACAATAGGCTTTGAGCACTCAGATTTCAATGCTCTAAAAGAAGATTATTTGGAACAACTTCACGATTTAAGGTCAGGCCCCGAAGGTGATCCCATTCGCAGAGGCTTAGGCAAAATAGTTATATGAGGAAGGTGAAGAAATGCTAAAGTGCACAGGTATACCTACTGAAAAAGATTTACAATCCGTAATTCCGCCTAAAGAAAGACTCGCAAAGGGTCCCGTGGCGATAATCGAATGTTTTGAAAATATACCATGCAATCCATGTTATACATCTTGCCCAAGAGGGGCAATAAAAGAATTCGAAGATATTAACGATACACCTAAGCTCAATTATGATATCTGCAACGGCTGCAGTATTTGTGTTACACATTGCCCCGGTCTGGCCATATTCGTGATTGACGAATCTTACTCCGATACGGAAGCTTTAGTGAAAATACCCTACGAGCTTACTCCGTTGCCGGAAGTCGGTACTTATGTAACTGGCGCTGACAGAGGCGGAAATCCCGTATGCAGAGCGAAAGTTATTAAAGTGCAAAATGCCAAGGCACAGGACAGAACACCTATGGTCACTATAGCTGTGCCTAAGGATTTATCTATGGTGGTTAGGTTCTTCAAATTAGAGGACTATTTTGATGACAATACTATTATATGCCGTTGTGAAGAAATCACTTTAGGAGAAATAAGAGAATTAATACGGAAAGGATATACGACAGTTGAGGAAATCAAGAGAATAAGCAGAGCCGGTATGGGTCCCTGCCAAGGCAGGACCTGTCAACAGCTTATAATGGATGAGATAGCTAAAGCTACGGGTACACGCATAGAAGACGTAAACGTGCATACTTATAGGCCGCCTGTACTGCCGATTAAATTAGGCAAGATCTTAGGGGGTGAAAAGAATGAATAAAACCGCAAGTGTAGTTATTATAGGAGGCGGTATTTCTGGCTGTGCCATTGCATATAATCTTGCAAAAAAAGGCGTTAAAGATGTAGTGATTATCGAAAAAGAGTATTTATGCAGCGGTGCAACAGGCAGATGCGGGGCGGGAATCCGTATGCAGTGGGGAACAGAAATGAACTGCAGACTTGCCAAGTATAGTGTAGAATTCTTTGAACATGCAAATGAAACCTTGGAATATGAAGGTGAC
>CAZMPR010000287.1:0-2030 GCA_964568265.1 uncultured Clostridiaceae bacterium
TAAGAATAGGTCTTTTTGGCGCAGGCATGCAGGGTCATACTCAGACAATGGCTATATCAGAAGTGTTTGATATAGAAGAACTCAGAGTATACGACATCAGCAAAGAAGCGGCACTTAAATTTAAAGAAGATATGAAAGACTATGTAAAAGGCGAAATAATAGTTGTTGATGAGCCAAAAGACGCAGCAGTAGGAGATGCCGTGATATGTGTTACTCAATCAAAAGATAAATTTGTAAAAGACGAATGGATTAAGGCGGGTATGATATTATTCCCAATGGGTTCATACCAGGAATGCGAGGATGAATTTATCCTTAATGCGGATAAAATAGTAGTAGATCATATAGGACAATGCTTGCATAGAGGAGCATTAGCACACTTGAATGCAGAAGGCAAAATAACCGAGGAGAATATTTACGCAACTATCGGTGAACTGGCCGCAGGCAAAAAGCCGGGAAAAGAGAAAGACAGTGAAAGAATACTTTGTATACCTATAGGTACCGGAGCAATGGACATTGCCGTTGCCACGCAAGTATACAGAAGAGCCCTTGAGAATAAAATTGGAAGCAAGTTTACTTTTGCTTAGGAAACTAAGCTGGTATATAAAAAATAAAAAAACAGGAGGAGTAATAATGAAACTTTCAAAGAGGATTTTATCGCTAATTGTTTGCTTAGTATTAGCAGTATCAATCGTAACAGGTTGTGCACCCAAGACCCCGGGTTCCGATGATCAAGAACCGGGTGGAGAAGTCAAAGAAAAAGTATGGAAAATTGCTCATATCAGACCGGCAGGAGCTGTTGCAGATGTTGACGTTAATGCATTTGCCGAAGACGTAAATAAAAGAACAAACGGTTCATTAAAAATTGAAGTATATCCTGCCAGCCAACTGGGTGACTATACAGTTGTTCAGGAACGTGTATCCATTGGCGATATCGAAATGCAGATAGCTCCCATCGGCACAAACCTTGATAAAGGTTTTGGGATATCCAATGCTCCGTATTTAGTGGAAAATTGGAAACAAGCCAAAGATGTATATGCAACCGGAAGTGTACTAATTAACGAAATGACAAAAATGTTGGAAAAACATGATATAAAACTACTTGGTACCTATCCTTTATATTTCGGTGGAATAGCTCTTGTAAAAGAACCTAAAGATCCGGGCAATGCTGAAGTACCGAAGGGAATCAAAATCAGAGTACCTGCAATGAAATCTTTTGAGAAAACTGCAGAAAACCTTGGATATATCGCAACACCTTTGGCCTGGGCAGATACATTTACTTCCATGCAAACAGGAATAGTTGAAGGAGCAATAGGTGCAGGTGCTGAAGGATACTATTCAAATCTTAAAGATTTAGTAAAATATTATTTGCCATTAAATGACCATTTTGAAATGTGGTATCTGTATGTTAATCAACAAGAGTTTGACAAACTTACAACCAATGAGCAAAAAGCTCTTATGGACGCTGCACAAGCCCTTGAAAAGAAACGTTTTGAAGAAGCTGAGGACGAAGAAAAACAGTACGAAGATAAGCTGGCTGACCTTGGTATCAAAGTTATCGAGTTTAGTGATGAAGAACTTGCTGCTTTTGCTAAAAAATGCAGAGAAAATGTATGGCCTATAATCAAAGATGATTTCGGAGCCGAATTGTTTGAAGAGGTAACAAAAAATATTAAGTAGACATAAAAATTTATAGTTTTAAGAAGCATAGGCATTATGTCTATGCTTCTTAAAAATAAAAACAGTTATAGGAGTGTGGATAAAGTTGAAAGACGGAATACTTGAAATACTGAAATCTGAAGTAAATCCGGCGTTAGGATGTACAGGTCCCACATCCGTTTCTTTTGCCGTAAGCGTTGCAAAAGATGCGGTGGGTGGCAAAGCAAAATCTGTAAAAGTTTTAGTGGATAGGGACACTTATAAGAATTCTATATCTGTAGGTATACCCGGCACATCAAAAATGGGACTTGTTATCGCATCTGCACTGGGTGCAATTTGCGGTGAATCTAAATTGGGACTTGAAGTATTGAGGA
>CAZMPR010000288.1:0-2027 GCA_964568265.1 uncultured Clostridiaceae bacterium
ATCTTGGCAAATTCTTTCAAGTTAGTGGGTATCAAAGTTCTTCCTTGTTTATCTGTTTCACATTCAGTAGCCCCGGCAAAGAAAAACCTGACAAATGCTCTTGCATCTTTATTGGTCATGGGAATGTTTTTTAGCTTATCTTCAATGTTCCTCCACTCATCCATAGGATAAACAAATAAACAATTGTCCAATCCTTTAGTCATGACAAAGGAGCCTCCAAAATATCCTCTAAATTTTGCAGGCATGCTTACCCGATTCTTATTGTCTAAAGTATGATTGTATTCCCCTATAAACATAAAAAACACCGCACTTTTTATTCTACATTGTACCACTTCATCCCACTTTGACCCATTTCAATATACTATTCTATATATTTCTTAAAAATCCTTCTTTATTTTAAAAAAAATAAAAATAGTATCTAAATATTTCAAATATTTAAATACTATAGTTTAAATAGGTTCATTATTTTGTTTTTAGCTTAGAATCGATTAACAATTGTTATTTATAAATTGAATTCTAATACTATAAATTGTCTTTGTCCCTTCTCAATTTAAACAATAAAAATAACCCAACTAAAACTACCGATACACTTACTAATTGAGCAATCCTCATTCCCATGAACATAAGGCTGTCCGTCCTTAGACCCTCAATCCAAAATCTGCCCATTGAATAAATTACCGCATACAGTATAAAAAGCTCCCCGTCAAATTTTTTATTATTTCTATAATACATCAAAAATAAAAATAATCCGAAATTCCATAAAGATTCATATAAAAAGGTGGGATGGACTTTCATACCTTCCACCATTATACCCCAAGGCAAATTTGTAGGCCCACCATGAGCTTCTCCATTTATATAATTACCCCAACGCCCGATTGCCTGACCCAACGCTATACTTGGAGCAACTAAATCCGCAGTTTTCCAAAACGGGATTTTCTTATGCTTTGTAAAAAAGTATCCTGCAATAACCGCCGCAATAAGCCCTCCGTGAATTGCCAAACCGCCTTCCCGTGTGTTGAGCATTTTAAGTATATCACCCTTATAATACTCCCATTGAAAAACAACATAATAAAGTCGTGCTCCGATGAGAGCAGCGGGAATACACCATAATGCCAAATCCACTATGTCATCCGGGTTATATCCCTGCTTTTTTGCCTCATGATAAGCAATAAATAAACCGAGCATCATTCCCAAGGATATCAAAATCCCGTACCATCTTATTTGTATACCAAAGATTTGAAAGGCTATCGGATTCAAGTTATTCTCTCCATTTCAAAAAATATTCTATTAATGATTATAGGTTGAATACCTTTTTAAAGTCAATAGTTGAAATCAGACAAATTTTCATAAAAAGTAAACCGATACATTAACCGTCAAGTATGAAGTATTAAGCCGTATTGTATTATTATATACTTGTTCATTTACAATTATAGTTTTATACCGCTGCTTTAAAAAAGAGCAGCCGCAGCGTTGCTGCGGCATTGTTTATGCTTCTTTACCCACCAGTTCTTTTACTTTCATGAGTCTTACTCGATTTCCTCTTTCATTTTCATCAAGTTTCATAGTAATATATTTTACCGTTTCTTCTAATTGCGGTATCATGACATGTTCCAGAGCATTAACTCTACGTCTTGTCTTTTCAATTTCGTCTGCCATCAACTGACATGTTTTCTCAATCTGTGCCAATTCTATCATCCTGTTTAGAACTCTTTGCAAATAGAAAATGGCATTATCCAATTCACCTGAGGTATTAGCAAATCCGTAGGGATATATTCCTTCTTCTTCCTGATTCTCTTTTTTGCTGGTTACTAAGTTAAATATAGGAGAAATAACACTCATTATATTCTTCTTTTCACATTCAAGAGATACCTTTTCTGTTGGGTACATTATTGCTTCCTCTATAATATCGGAGGACATAACAGCCCGGGCAATCAGGAAGTTCTTAAATGCATTTATAAGCTCTTCTTCAACGCTTTCTCTTAATTCTTTGTTCTTAATTAAGCTTTCTGGTGAAATAAATAATATTT
>CAZMPR010000289.1:0-2026 GCA_964568265.1 uncultured Clostridiaceae bacterium
TCATTCCCGGAGAATCTCCGCCACTGGTTAATACAGCAATGTTTTTCATATAAACCCCCTTTCGCAGGCAGCAGGTTAAAATTATTAATAGCCCTTTTCATATAGTATGTTTTGTGCCTCTTCCGCTTCGCTTTCCGGCACTAAAATTTCATAATATCCCTGTTCACTTTCTAACTTCTTACTCACTGCCTGAACCTTCACCAACATACCTTCTTCAGTCAGCAGTTTTTCTATTATTTCGGACATCTTTTTACTTTGAGCAATATATATTACAGTCCACATTTCAAAAGCCTCCTTCTGCAGGGAATACGATTTTAGTCGAAATCCTTTATATTATGTTTATTTTAATAGAAAAATTATTTCAAGGCAACACATTCATCGCCGCATGCACTTTTTAAATTGTCTATAAGAATTTCGTTCACATCAACCCATATACTGCGATCAGCTTTCATCATTACCGGTTTACCGGAAAGTCTCTTAGCTTCATCTATCACGTATACCGGTTGTTCTCCCGGGCTTTTACCCAAAATATTTTTTATCGTTTGCAGAATTCTTGGATTCTTTTGGGTATCTATTTTGATGAAAAGCTTGGAATTCTTTAATTTATCCCCGGTTTTATTCTGCTTTGAACTATTCATGGAAGTAATTTTTTCACATATAATTTTAGCATCTTCCTCTTCTTTTATACTGATTCTTCCTTCTACAATGATTATATTATCAGTTTTCAATAGATGCTCGTATTCTTCATATATCTTTGGAAAAACAATTAATTCGATCAAACCGTAAAGGTCTTCCATCTCTACAAAAGCCATCATATTGTTATTTTTTGTCGATTTCGGCTTTACAGATACGATAATGCCTCCCATGATAACTTTTTTCCCGTCGTAATTGTAAGTATAGCCGGTTTCATGTACCGCTTTTGTTATTTTGGCAGTATTTATAGATGTCTTATATGCCAACTCCTTCTCGTATTCTAATAATGGGTGCCCGCTTATATATAACCCGAGAATTTCTTTCTCCATAGCCAGCATTATATTCTGAGGGTATTCGTTAAGCTCCGGGTATATATCTTCTTCTATAGGCATATCGCAGCTATCGTCTTCAAACAAAGACATTTGACCTTTTACATTGACTTTCCTTTGATCCTGAATACAATCGCTCAGCTTTTCATATACCGCCATCATTTTGCTTCTATATACATGGAAACAATCAAAGGCTCCGCATTTTATCAAGCTCTCAATTGCCCTTTTATTCACCACGCCCAAATCAACCTTATCCAAAAAATCATATAAATTTTCAAAGCTGCCTTTATTCTTTCTTGCCTCAATTATTGAATTGATTGCATTTATTCCAACGTTTTTTACCGCCGCAAGACCGAACCTGATTTTATTATCTTTTACGGCAAAGCCTACGCTGCTTTTATTAATATCAGGCGGTAATATCTCTATATCAAGTTTTTTGCACTCCGCTATATATTCGGCGACTTTACTGCTGTTATCCATTACGCTCGTTATAAGAGCTGCAGTGAATTGCACTTTGTAGTGGTATTTTAACCAAGCCGTCTGATAAGCTATTACAGCATAAGCGGCGGCATGGGATTTATTAAAACCGTATTTTGCAAATTCGGACATATCGTCATAGATTTTCTCGGCAGTGCCTTTATCTATTCCGTTTCTGATGCAGCCGGGAACTATAATATTACCATTATTATCTTTAATGCCGTTTATAAAGATTTCTTTTTCTTTTGCCATAACATCGGCTTTTTTCTTTGACATGGCTCTCCTGACCAAATCGGATCTGCCCAAAGAGTACCCGGCCAATTTTCTGAAAACCTGCATTACTTGCTCTTGATATACTACACATCCATAGGTAACCGCAAGAATCTTTTTCAGTTTATCATGCAAATATACTATTCTGTCGGGATTCTTTTTGTTCTTAATATATCTGGGAATCTGATCCATAGGTCCCGGTCTGAAAAGGGATACTCCGGCTATTATATCTTCCATGGTGCTTGGTTTTAATTCTT
>CAZMPR010000290.1:0-2022 GCA_964568265.1 uncultured Clostridiaceae bacterium
ATTTGCTTTATATTGTTGGTTTTATAGCAGGGTTGGTTAATGGGCTTTTAGGCTCCGGCGGAGGCGTTATTTTGGTAACATCTTTAGTATTTCTGTATAAATTACACGACCACAAGGCCCATGCAACAGCAATCTCAATAATATTGCCCTTATCCGTTATAAGTGCGTTTATATATATAAAAGCCGGTATTGCAACTATGGGAACCACCTTATTGGTAACAGCAGGCTCCGTTATAGGTGCTTATTTCGGCTCAAAGTCACTGAATCGGTTATCTATAAGTTTTATAAGAAAGTTATTCGGTATAGTGATGATATTAGCTGCAGTTAGGATGATGTTTTGATGTGGTATTTTATAATAGGAATCTTCACCGGAATATTAGGCGGAATGGGTATTGGCGGAGGTACAATACTCATACCCGCTTTAATTATTTTTATGAAAACAAACCAACACACTGCCCAAAGTATAAATCTGATTTCTTTTATACCCGCTTCTGTTGTTGCTTTAATAATTCATTATAAAAATAAAAACTTGGAAACCAGCATAATAAAAAGCTTACTGATACCGGGGGTTATAGCTGCATTAATCGGCTCCCTGATAGCAGTAAACTTAGATTCTCTTTTACTTAAAAGGCTTTTTGGTATATTCTTATTTATCATGGGGCTTTTTGAAATCATTTCACAACGTATTCTTTGACCCTTCCGATTATAATTGAATTAAATTTACCTTTAACGTATATATTCTCATCTCTATACTCTTTTACCATTACCTTTCCTTTTTCGTATAGGTATGGAATGAGATTAGCCTGATTGTATGGTATAAAAAGCTCCACCGTCTCGGAACCTTCCTCTGCATAAAATTCAACCTTTTGAAGCAATTTATCCAAATTGGTTTTCTCTTTCGCCGATATATATACAACATCTTTATACCCTTTAGGTATAAAAATATTGAGAGAAGTCTTATCAATTTTGTTTACAACAAGAATGGTGGGCTTATCAATAACCTGCAAATCTTTTAATATGCCGTCCACCGCTTCAATTTGTTTTTCATATTCCTCATTGCTCACATCAACAACATGCAGCAACAAGTCCGCATAGGTTACTTCTTCTAAGGTTGATTTAAAAGCCTCTATCAAATCATAAGGCAGGTTTCTTATGAAGCCAACTGTATCAGTTATCGTCACCTCTTCCCCGCTCTTAAGCCTAACCCTCCTTGTGGTAGGATCCAAAGTGGCAAATAATAAATCTTCCACATATATATCTGAATCAGACAGCGCATTGAGAAGAGTGGATTTTCCGGAGTTGGTATATCCAACCAGACAGATATTATATATAGTGCTTCTGCTCTTTCTCTGAATGCTTCTGTGCTTCTTTATTTCTTTTATCTCTTTCTCCAAATCACTGATTTTATCCCGGATTCTCCTTCTGTCGATTTCCAACTTTTGTTCCCCGGGACCACGAGTACCTATTCCCGCACCTGCCCTTGACATTTCAACACCAAAACCGGAGAGCCTGGGAAGCAAGTATTTCAGCTGCGCCAATTCAACCTGCAGTTTGCCCTCCTTTGAGGATGCGCGCCTTGCAAATATATCCAAAATGATCTGTGTTCTGTCAATGACTTTTACATTAAGCTCTTTCTCTATATTTCTAATCTGAGCACCGGATAACTCATTATCAAAAACCACTAAATCAGCATTTCTTATTCGCACTTCCGTTGCTAATTCTTCTAATTTCCCTTTTCCGATAAAGTGGGCAACATTTATCTTTGTTATGTTTTGTACCATTCTACCGACTTCAATGCCGCCGGCTGTTATCAAAAGCTCATTTAACTCATCTAAATCATCTAAAGTCTCTGTTCCGATTAATATCGCCTTTTCTTTATTGTCTTCTGTTAAATCAGTGGTGCCATTACCATTTGTAAGTTCTCCTCCGAATAACAATTCTGATTCGTTTGTAAATTTAGATTCATTTTTCAATTCGTTTCACCTATTCCTTAAGTCAGTAACAAAATACTATTCCAAGAAA
>CAZMPR010000291.1:0-2013 GCA_964568265.1 uncultured Clostridiaceae bacterium
TATTTGACCGGCATCGCTTGTATCCACCATTTCAAATATTCCGTCTTCTACAACCTTGGACCCTTTGGGTGCCCTTCTTCCAGAAGCGATTACATTATCAATTCCGTAAATTTCCCGCATATGTACAGTGAGTTCAGAGCCTATTTGACCCAAAGCGCCGGTTATCAATATTTTTTTCATAACTACACTCCTATACAATAATTTCTTTAAATATTAAAGATAAAATATCTTTATTCCCATATTAATTATATAAGAGATAAAAATAGGCTTCACATTCAAAAAGCACTGTTTTTCCAAGGTTGCCGCCGCATAGTCCGTGTATCGCTTACATTCTCGTTATTTTGTAGTTTTATATTATACTTTGTTAAGTCATTTTTCGCTGTACATTTTTGCTCAGTTTTATTATATTTTTAAAAAGTTCTTCTGTCTCAACCAAAAAATCTTTGTTTTTCAGCTTTGAAACCGCCATTTTTATAATATCTTTTTCTCTTTCAGCATCAGTTATCTCCATTGAATTAAGCTTTTTTATTGCACCTATTTTTACTGCAAGCTCAATTCTTCTTTCAAAAAACTCTACTATTTTATCATCAATTAAATCTATTTCATCACGCAGCGTTTCAATCTCTTTCATTTACTTTTTCCTTCTTACTTTTTTATTATCTGTAAGTATATGCAATATGATTCCCGGGTCATACATATCCATTCGACTTTTTACCACTTTTCGTAATGTACCCTATCTTCTTTGTATCTTTCCCTAACTTCCCTTTCTTCACCGGGGTAGCCTATGGCAATTACTGCCACCGGAATTACATGTTCCGGAATATTTAATAATTTTTTAATGGGCTTAACCAATTCTTCCCTCGAATATACACCGCACCAGCAACTACCCAATCCTAAGTGCTTTGACTCCAATAAAATGTTTTGAATGGCAGCAGCCATATCCTGTATCCAGAAAGCACCATTATATTTCAGTACGGTAGTATCACAACAAGGCACTATTGCCAAAGGCGCTTCGGGTAACATTTGCGTATGAGGATGAAACTTTGGTATCTCATTCAGCATTCCCTTATCCTTAATAACGACAAAATGCCATGGCCGTTCGTTTCCTGCCGAGGGTGCATACATTGCTGCTCTTAATATACGATAAATCATATCTTCGGATACCGGTTTATCCTCGTATTTTCTTATACTTCTCCTTGTAAAAATTTCTTTCATTTTAAACTCTCCTTCCAATTTTTATTATTATATATTTTGATACTTTTTCATATCACGATAAAGGTTCAAGCCCTTTTTTTGAATATTTGTCTAAATATATAATATATTTTAGAAAAATGTCTTAAAATGTCATAACCATTTGTTAAAATGATATTAAGTATTATAAATATTATAACATAGTAAAGGGGTGACTATGGATAATGCGGGAAAAAGTGGCTACACTATTTAATACCTTTTATACGGAGGTGTTATAATGACAGAGCTTGAATTATTATTGGATGACATTGAAGAATTGAGATCTGTTTTATTAAAGCTGATAGATGATAAGGGTGATCTGTCAGATGTAGAAGTCATGACCGCAAGCCGGGATCTTAACCAAGCAATCGTTAGGTACCATAAACTCCTTATACAAAAGATATACTAAAGCAACGGGGGCGAACAATCGCCCCTATTGGTTACGTTTCATTAAAAAGTAAAAATCCCCCACTTAATATGAAAGTTTTTTTCCTATGGATCGCTCCAATGGATATCGTTAAGCCGTTTCACGAATTTCCTGTTTTAAATCTGAATCCTCTTATTCGATTCATTATTTCATCTCATATATTTTGCCTTATGTACTAAAAGTTTTATATCAACATCATGTTATAAATATATTCTTTGAAATGTTTATAATATAATTTATTAATAGCTGTTTGTTCTAAGAAATTCCTACGTGCTAGAAATAATGGATGCTTTGGAGGAAACGAATAGTCTGATGAAGGATTTAACGAGATAGTAAAAATTTAAAAGATTCGTAAA
>CAZMPR010000292.1:0-1983 GCA_964568265.1 uncultured Clostridiaceae bacterium
AAATTGTGGGAGTGCTGACACAGTTTGAGCCTTTGGTACTAAACTCCTATGTTGGCATAGGAGCTCCCTGGGGACTTGACAGAAGAGATGGAGGCGTGACAATACTGCCGCCATATTTAAACGAAAAAGGTGGGGAATGGTACAAGGGAACGGCAAATGCCGTGTATCAAAATATCGAATTCATTGATATACACAAACCGAAATATGTGTTGATTCTATCCGGAGATCATATCTACAAAATGGATTATACAAGGCTGATTGATTTTCACGAAAGCAGTGGCGCGGAAGCAACCATAGCAGTGCTGGAAGTGCCATTATCGGAAGCTTGCAGGTTCGGCATTATGAATACCAAAGAAAATGGCGAAATATATGAATTCGAAGAAAAACCGAAAAACCCCAAAAACAATTTGGCTTCCATGGGAATTTATTTGTTTAATTGGAATATACTCAGAAAGTTTCTTATTGAGGATGAACTTGATAAAGAATCAAGTAATGATTTCGGTAAAAATGTTATACCGAAAATGTTGGCTTCCGGCGTGAAGCTAATGGCATATCCTTTTAAAGGGTACTGGAAAGACGTGGGGACTATAGAGAGTTTATGGGAAGCAAATATGGATTTGCTTGAAAAAGACGAGCTTAATCTTTTTGATACCAATTGGAGAATTTATTCTTCAGGTTATACTCAGCCGCCTCAATATATTGGTGAGGACTCGAAAATAGTCAATTCTTTAATCGGCGAGGGATGTAAAATCTACGGAACGATTATTAACTCTGTTATATTTCCGGGGGTTTTTGTTGCAAAGGGTGCTACTGTTACTGATACGGTAGTAATGGAAAATACAAAAATTAAAGAAAATGTCACAATAAACAGAAGCATAATAGGCAACAGATGCGAAATAGAACCCGGATGTACCGTGGGGGATACCGAATCATCTTCTATTGCAATCATTCCCGATGATTATTTAATGGAAGGGGGTACTGTTTATGAATAGCATATTGGGCATTATAAACCTGAATGAAGATGAAAACAGGATAAGAGAGCTTACATATAATAGACCCATAGCAGCCATACCTTTCGCGGGGAGATACAGGATTATTGATTTTACTATATCAAATATGGTAAACTCGGGGATAAACCATGTTTTTATATTTACAAGAGATAAATATCGTTCTATAACGGATCATATTCAGACAGGCAGATCATGGGACCTGGAAAGAAAGAACAAAGGTATTTTCATTTTCAGCCCTCTGCAGAATTTCTATCCCGGTATGAGAAGCAGTGATATGGATATTATATCCGACTATCTTGATTATATATATTATTCAAAGGAAAAATATGTTGTAATATCCCCAAGCTATTTTATAAGTGCAATAAATTATAAAGAAATGCTGAAAAAGCATAAGGAAAATAATGCTGATATAACTTTAGCCTATAAAAAAATAAAGACAGATGCTGAAGTATATAAGAAATCAAATTCTTTGATTATTGATAGCGACGGCAAATTAATAGATATTATAAACAACAAAAAGAGAAGCAATAATATATTTTTAGAAACGATTATGATGGAAAGAAAGATGTTTATTGATATCATAAATAAAAAAATTTTAGGAGCCGATCATGATCTTTTAATAGAATCGGTGTTTCAATTAAAGAATAATCTAAAGATATACACTTATGAATATGAAGGTTATGTTGCGAAAATTGATTCGATCAAATCCTACTATGAAAAGAATATGGAGCTATTATGTGAGGATTGTATGAATAGTCTGTTCGACGAAGCATGGCCTGTTTTCACCAAGGCCAAGGATGAACCTCCAGCGAAATACGGCAGTGATGCAAAAGCAAAGAATTCTTTGGTTGCCAGCGGCTGTAATATAGACGGCACGGTGTCTAATTCTATTTTATTCAGAAGAGTTAGTATTGGCTTGGGTGCGATGGCAGACCATTGCATCATAATGCAGAACGCCAAAATTGAAAGGGAT
>CAZMPR010000293.1:0-1972 GCA_964568265.1 uncultured Clostridiaceae bacterium
ACTGTTTTGAAAAATATGTATTGGATATTGCTGCGTATATGGGCTGTTTATCTGCTTTAAAGAATATGGAAGAAGCTATTAAAGAAACCTATAATATAGACAGATATATTTCCCTTGCACCCGGTTCTTTGCCTGATTGGGATGTTATTGAAGGAAAAAAGATATTTGAATTATTCGGTCATGATTATAAAAAAGTTGGAGTAAGGATTTTGGAAAGCGGAATGATAGGACCGGTCAAGTCCGTAGCAGGTATATTATTCGAATCCCAAGGTACTTTTAATAGCTGCGAAGTGTGCATGAGGCAAAATTGCCCTACCCGAAGGAGTAATTAGATATTAGTTAAGAAAGAGGCAGGATCATGATATACCACATAGACACCTTAAACCGTGGTGCCTTGTTATCGGAAGTTTTACAAAGCACAGATATAAACTTTGAGTTGCCATGTTCCAAAGGCACTTGCGGTAAGTGTAAAGTGAAAATAATCGAAGGAAAGCTTTCTGAAATTTGCGATGAGGAAAGAAAGTTTTTGACGGTTTATGAAATTGAAAACGGTTACAGGCTCGCTTGCTTTGCAAAGGTTTACTCTGATATAATCGTGGAAACAGAACATAAAAAAAGCAGTGTTTTAACTGACGGTAATTATATGGGTTTTACCTTAAATCCTTTGATAAATAAAGATGAATATGCCGTTGCCATTGATATAGGAACGACTACTATAGCTATTAACTTATTAAAAGGTGACAGTGCTGATATTATAGTTACTGCCGGTGCTGTAAATAACCAGATAAAGTTCGGCGCCGATATCATTTCTCGCATCGATTATTCTATAAGCAAATCTCACAATGAAATTCATAATACGGTGATTACTCAAATCAATAATATGATAAATGAAATTTGTAATAAAACAGGTGTAAGCAATAAGAATATTAAATATGCTGTTGTGGCGGGAAATACAACCATGCTGTACTTTTTCAGCAATCTGAATCCAAGGAATATCGCATTTTATCCTTTCACCGTTGATTCTTTATTTGGAAGCTTTATGGGTAACGATATAGGGATTAACATAGCATCAGACGGAAAGATATACATCCCGCCCTGTATATCCGCTTATGTCGGGGCGGATTTGGTCTGTGCCATACTTTCAAGCTCTATGGTAAAAGAAGAAGGTACGTCGCTGTTAGTGGATATGGGTACAAATGGGGAAATCGCACTTTATGATGATGGAATTATAAAATGCTGTTCAACAGCCGCTGGACCTGCTTTTGAGGGCGTGGGCTTGGAATGGGGCACTTCGGCAACGGAAGGTGCAATAAGCAATGTTTATTATGATAAAAAATCACAGCACATAAAATATAAGACTATTGATAATATGCCGCCTATCGGCATTTGCGGATCGGGTATTATCGATGCTGTATCTGTGTTTCTGTCATTGGGTATAATGGATGTTACCGGAAGAATTCTTAAAGAAGGCCATAGTTTTAAAGATAATATACGAACTATAAACGATCAATCGGCATTCGTATTTGATAACAGTGATACTTATATCACCCAAAAAGATATAAGACAAATCCAATTGGCAAAAGGTGCCGTTGCCGGGGGCATAGGAACCTTGCTTGCGGAAGCGGGATTGAATGCCTTTGATATAGACAGATTCTATATCTGCGGCGGGTTCGGGACTTATCTTGACATCAAATCAGCGGCCAATATAGGTCTTATTCCCTGCGGCATCAATGAGAAAGTGACCGTATCGGGAAATGCGGCACTGAGCGGTGCATCATTAATTGTATTGGATAACGGCAAAATAAAAGAATGCGATGAGATTGTGAAGCTATGTCAATATACGGAGCTTTCTGACAGCCCCGTATTTAAAGAAAAGTATTTAAAAGCAATGTCTTTTTAAGCTATTTCATCATAAGTCTTATATCATCACCGAAGAATTCAAACATACGGAATTTGCCGAACAAACGAGATG
>CAZMPR010000294.1:0-1911 GCA_964568265.1 uncultured Clostridiaceae bacterium
TACCAACATAAAGAATTTGGAAATACTTCTGGAACCCGGAATGAACACTAAAAAAATATATATTTTAGATGATACCGACTTCACAAATCGGGATTTTACAAAAGGCAAGGCTTTGAGTGTCTATAAAAAAATAAAAGAAAGAGATAATGTGAGTTTAGTTACACAAAGCGAGCTGATTGATGCACTCATGGTATCAGGAGAACAATATGAATATAAATAAAAAACATTCAAAAGAAATATTGTATTTTATT
Organism: uncultured Clostridiaceae bacterium; assembly: GCA_964568265.1. Classification (GTDB taxonomy): domain Bacteria; phylum Bacillota; class Clostridia; order Lutisporales; family Lutisporaceae; genus JAAYKT01. The sequence goes on from CAZMPR010000294.1 coordinate 252, forward strand.
GGGATTTTGGTCTTTTTAGCCTTTTCGTTTATTTTAGCCGTATCCACGGGCGCAGTGAATATTTCAATAAAAGAGGCTGTCAGAATTATTTTCATAGGGGAAGAATCAAACAACCGTGCTATCCTAATCGGAATTAGATTTCCCAGGGTTCTGATTGCCGCAGTTATAGGCGCCGGATTATCCGTTGTGGGAGCCGTAATGCAGGGTATATTCAAAAATCCTCTGGTGGATTCTTACACTTTGGGCATGTCCGCCGGAGCCTCTTTAGGGGCTGTTATTTCAATTGTTCTGGGTATAAATATAAGGCTATTGGGTTACAGTACTACGGGTGTGTTTGCATTTATCGGAGCTGTTGCCACACTGTTTTTTGTTTATGCACTATCAAAGATAAAAAATAGGGTGTCTATTAATTCGCTATTGCTTTCCGGAGTTACGGTGAGCTATTTTCTGGCATCAATAATTTCTTTTCTTATGATGCTTAACAGAAATCAAATAGAGCATATTGTATTTTGGACCATGGGAAGTATTGCCTCATCAACGTGGGATAAGCTTTTTGTGTCTTCATTGTTTATCATCCCCGGAATAGTATTGCTCGGATTTTTTTCTCGGGAGTTGAACATTATGTCTTTGGGTGAAGAATCCGCCCATTACCTTGGGATAAATATTGAAAGACTGAAAATCATATTGCTTATAATATGCTCGATTGTTGTGGGTGCAGCCGTTTCCACCGGAGGCACCATAGGATTTTTGGGTCTCATTGTACCCCACATAGTAAGAATTATTTGGGGGTCGGATCACAGAAAAGTAATACCGTATTCGGCAATATTGGGATCAGCTATTTTGATGCTGTCTGATATGGTGGGAAGGATATTGATACAACCGAAGGAGATTCCGGTGGGAGTGATGACTTCGGTGCTGGGAGGACCTTTCTTTATCATGCTTTTACGCCGGCAAAAACAAAAGGGCGCCTGAACGCCCTTATAAGTTTTTTCAAATGCATCTATCCTTGATAAGTGAATATCAAATGGGGAAACACTCTATATCAGTTCTTTCATGGACTTGATAACATAGTCAATATCTTTTTTATCCACGTCATTATTGCTTACAAACCTGTAATATCCGGCTTCAGGACCGTTAATCTTTATACCTTTTTCTAAAAGTTTACTTACAAGCTTATCTGGGTCTATAATGGAGGAGTCAAGTTTGAAGAAAACCATATCAATTTGCACACTTTTTTTATCAAGCTCAATACCCTTGATTTCAGACAGCCTTTCTGCTATATACTTAGCATTATCGTGGTCAACGCTTAGCCGTTTAGTCATTTCTTCCAAAGCAATTATTCCGGCTGCCGCAAGGATTCCCGCCTGTCTCATTGCACCGCCCAATATCTTTCTGTTCCTTCTTGCTTTATCTACGAATGCTTGTGTGCCTGCCAAGATTGAACCTACCGGGGCACAAAGACCCTTGGATAAACAAAACATTACCGAATCTGTATATTTTGTTATTTCAGAAGCGTCTACATTTAAGTAGGCTGCGGCGTTAAAAAGTCTTGCGCCGTCCAAGTGAACGGGAATGTCGTGTTCTTGTGCTATATCATATACTTCTTTCATAATATTTAAAGGCACCACCGTACCGTTGGCCAACGCGTTTTCCATGCATA
>CAZMPR010000295.1:0-1876 GCA_964568265.1 uncultured Clostridiaceae bacterium
ACATACCTAAAAGGGGTTTAGGGAAAGCTACATTGGAAGCATTGGATAAGTATTCCGTGAAAAACGACGATTCACTGTACGGAGCGCTTCTTTCTATAGATAAAGTGGATGGCGTTGGTAAAAAGGCTAAAGGCAGCATAAAAAAATTTATCGGTCTTATGGCCGAGCTGATGACAATTGCGGAACAAGAGAATGTTTCAACGGTTATAGAAGAAGTAATTGGAAAAAGCGGATATTTGAATGAGCTTGAAAGCGGAAATGATGAGGATAAAGGGAGAGCGGAAAACATAAAGGAGCTTGTAACGGCTGCTATGGAATTTGAAGATAAGAATGAAGATAAGTCAATGACAAGCTTTTTAGAAAACCTTGCTCTTATGTCGGATATAGATGGATTGGATGATGCAAAGGAAGGCATAACTTTGATGACCTTGCATAGCGCAAAGGGTTTGGAATTTCCGGTGGTATTTATCAGCGGCATGGAAGAAGGTCTTTTCCCAAGTATAAGGTCAATTTTGGAAGGTGATCGCATCGAGGAAGAGAGAAGACTTATGTATGTGGGTATTACAAGAGCCAAGCAAAAGCTTTATTTAACCTCCGCCTTAAAAAGAACTTTATATGGGAATACTTCATACACAATGGAGTCAAGGTTCTTAAACGAAATACCGGAAGAACTTCTCTATCGCGTGCCTCGCAGATACAATATATAAAAGTTTTGAAGAAGCGTTATTACTGTACCGATATGCTTTTACTTGATAACAAGCAGCCGGTTCAGTATTTCAATAGTTTCATTAATGTTCGGAGGGAACGCATATGGATTATAGTGCGGAAAAAAGAATAAAAGAATTGGTAGACCTTATTAATTATCATAATTATCAATACTATGTCTTGGATAATCCGAAAATAAATGATTATGATTATGATCAACTGATGAAAGAATTGGTGATGTTGGAAGAAGCTCATCCACAATATAAGTATCCGGATTCACCTACTCAAAAAGTCGGCGGTGCGGTGTTGGAAGGCTTTAATGAAGTGATACACAGCACCCCCAAATTAAGTCTGGGCAATGTGTTCGATGAGACTGATTTAATCAACTTTGACAGTAGAATTAAAAGGCTTTTGGGCAAAAGCGAAGTGGAATATATCGTCGAATTAAAAATAGATGGTTTAACAGTTGTTTTAAACTACGAAGATGGGTTATTTGTAAAAGGTGCTACCAGAGGGGATGGCATTAAAGGGGAGGATATTACAGCAAATCTAAAAACGGTCAGAACAATTCCTCTAAGATTGAGCGAGCCGGTTGATATTGAAGTCAGGGGAGAGGTGTATATTTCCAAAGAAAACTTTGAAAGGCTTAACATCCAACGAGAAGAGACTGAGGAGCCTGTCTTTGCTAATCCGAGAAATGCGGCTGCCGGTTCTTTAAGACAACTGGATTCCAGCATTACGGCTAAAAGACCTTTAGATATTTTTATTTTTAGTATGGAAAATGTACATGATAATCAATTTGAAACACATGCTGAAGCTATGGAGTACCTAAAAGGAGCGGGTTTTAAGATAAGTCCCTATTTAATCAGGTGTAAGGATTGGAAGGATATCTGGGAGCAATGTAAAATATGGGCGGATAAAAGAGGAGAGTTGCCTTTTGAAATTGATGGTCTGGTTATCAAGGTAAACAGTTTTAGACAAAGAAATATTTTGGGAAGCACAGTGAAATCGCCGAGATGGTCTGCGGCTTACAAGTTTCCGCCGGAAAAAAAGAAAACCGTTGTAAATGATATAATAATTCAAGTAGGCAGAACAGGGGTTCTTACTCCGACTGCAATACTTGAGCCTGTGAGGATTGCCGGTTCTGTGGTGGGCAGGGCTACATTACATA
>CAZMPR010000296.1:0-1866 GCA_964568265.1 uncultured Clostridiaceae bacterium
GAGCTATAATCTCTTTACGTTTTTCTTCAGACTCTCTAAGAATCAAATCAGCTTCTTTCCTTGCATTAGCCACTATATCTTCCGATGTCCTCTGGGCTATGATTAATGTGCTTTGGAGTGTTTTTTCCATTTCAGAATAGCTTTCCAGCCTTTCATTAAACATGTTAACTTTGTCTTTTAACTCATTATTTTCTTTATACATTTTTTCAAAGTCAGCCACTATCTTATCCATAAACAAATCTACATCGTCTTCATTATATCCTCTGAAGCCCTTCTTAAATTGTCTGTTACGTATATCCACAGGAGTTAACATATAACTTAACCTCCATTCACATAGTTATAATATATCAATAAAAATGGTTATTTATTCGCTTAACACTACATCCTCATAATATTTTATATTCTTTTATGTAAACTATATGCATAATTTTTATTGTCCCTATAACAACGACCATATGATTCTTCTTAATAGGTTTTCAATAAGCTGTAATACAAAGTACGCAATAAGCGGTGATAAATCTATCATTCCCGTATCAATTCCTAATCTGTCAATTAGTTTTCTGAAAGGGTCCAAAATAATATCGGTTAGTTGAAAAATTATTGCAATATATTTATTATATCTATCCGTTCTTACCCATGAAAAAATAATTCTAACAAATATAAGCAAATATATTAAAGAAAAAAACTTTGATATCGACCATAACAATATGCTTTTCAAGAACATCACTCACATTCAATTATTTTAGCCAGTCCATAAACTTTTCAAAATCAAAAGCTTCGGTATTTATTTCACCCATGCTGCTTAAAATATCAACATTTGATGGCGCGGCAATGACAATGCCGTTGGATATTTTTTGTATAGTCCCGTCTATGGCATAAATTGCACCGCTTATGAAGTCCACCATGCGCCTGGCAATATCTTTATCCAAATTCTCAAAGTTTATAATTATCGGCTTTTTATTTTTCAGATTATCACATATATCCTGCACATCATCATAATCTGTAGGCTCAATAAGTACAACTTTGATTTGATTTGAGCCCGTGGGCATGCTTACGATATTGCTCTTTTTAACAGGCTCGAGTAAAGGTCTTTTGTTTTCATTAGTTACTTCTTCAAACTCTTCTTCAATGCTTTCTCCTATCCCCATGTAATATAGTATTTTACTGAATATACCTCCTGCCATATCCTTTCCTCCTTTACCTATTATAAACTCTATTTCCAAATATTTTAGTGCCTATTCTTAGCATATTCGCACCCTCTTCCAGGGCTATACGATAATCATTAGTCATACCCATAGATAGATATTCCATTTTTACATTCTTATAATCGACAGATTTTATTTCATCAAATTTTTCTTTTAGAGCTTTAAATACGAATCTTATTTCATCGGGATTTTCAGCATAAGGAGCAATCGTCATAAGACCTCTTACATATACATTGTTAAATTGTGCAATTCTTTTTAGAAAACCATCTACCTCATCAATTTTTATTCCAAATTTTGATTCTTCATCAGCAACATTAACCTGTATCAACACATTTGCTATAAGTTCAGCTTTTGCTGCTCTTTTATTTATTTCTTTCATTAATGAAATACTATCAACTGAATGTATTAGTTCTACTTTATCTATTATATATTTTACTTTATTGGATTGTAAATGACCAATCATATGAATCTTTGAAATATCTTTTATACTTTCATACTTTTCTGTTATTTCCTGTACTTTATTCTCTCCTATGTTGCTGATACCCAAATCGATAACTTTTTTAATTCTTGGTATGTCCACGGTTTTAGTTACGGCAATAAGTGTTACATTATTATAATCCCTTTTCTTTTCATCGCATATATTTTTTATATTTGTTAATAT
>CAZMPR010000297.1:0-1854 GCA_964568265.1 uncultured Clostridiaceae bacterium
GGCCGGTGTCGTAGGCATGATAGGCGGCCAGGCCATGGATTTATTCTATGAAAACAAGGAAATAACTTTAGATAGGCTCAAAGAGATTCATGATAGAAAAACAGGCGCTCTGCTCAAGGTTTCCTTAACGGCAGGAGCATTGGTTGCCGGTGCAAGAGATGAGGATGTTGAAAAAATAAATGAATTCGGATATCTTATCGGGAGAGCATTTCAAATCACGGATGACGTTTTGGATGTTAAAGGATTTAAAGATAAATTAGGAAAAAGCATTGGCAAAGACAAGGCCTTTGACAAGGCAACCTATGTTAAATATTACGGAGTAGAAAAATCAATGGAGATAGCATCGGATATGATAAATAAAGCCAAGGAGATAATAAGCATATACGAGGTTAGGGGAAAACTGCTTAAAGAGCTTGCGGATTATATAATAAACAGGGAATTTTAGGAGGTTAAATGTGAGTTTTTATTCTAAAATACTACAGAACAGAGTGCTTATCTCTTGTATGACAGCATGGTTTATTGCTCAAACGTTGAAAATAATCTTTTCTTTATATAAGGACAAGAAATTAGACTTAACCCGATTTGTTGGTTCAGGAGGAATGCCCAGTTCCCATACATCCTTTGTCATGTCTTTGGCTACATCAGTGGGCAAGATAAACGGTTGGGAGTCTCCTGATTTTGCCATATCCTTAGTGTTGGCTTTTATAGTCATGTATGATGCGGCCGGTGTAAGAAGAGCCGCGGGAAATCAGGCAAAAATTTTAAACCTTATTATCAATGATTTAGCGCAGCATAAACCATTGGGTGAAGAAAAGCTTAAGGAGCTTTTAGGACATACGCCCAAGGAGGTTTTGGCAGGTGCTTTACTGGGCATAGTGATTGCCAATATACTTACATAAAAGGCGGGCGAATTAACAATGTATAAGATACTTGATATCATAAATACTCCTAAAGATTTAAAAAATTTAAGCTATAAAGAATTATATGAATTGAGTGATGATATAAGGAATTATATAGTCGATGTAGTATCAAAAAACGGCGGACACTTATCATCCAATTTAGGCTCTGTGGAGCTCACAATTGCTCTCCACCGCGTTTTTGACTCTCCTAAGGATAAAATCATCTGGGATGTGGGACATCAGTGCTATGCTCATAAAATACTCACAGGACGCAAAGAGGGTTTTAAGACTGTGAGAATATATAAAGGGATTAGTGGGTTTCCGAAGCGCTCGGAAAGCGAACATGATATTTTTGAAACAGGTCATAGCAGCACATCGATATCGGCAGCATTGGGCTTAGCAAAAACAAGAGATTTAAAGGGAGAAGATTTCTCCGTGGTAGCCGTTATTGGCGACGGTTCCATGGGGGCGGGAATGGCATACGAAGCCCTCAACAATGCGGCGGGTCTTAAAACAAACTTGATTGTCATATTAAACGATAATAAAATGTCCATTTCCAAAAATGTAGGAAGTTTAAGCAATTATTTGGGCAGGTTAAGGACTGGTAAAATTTATTTTAAGATAAAAAGAGAGATGGAAAACTTTCTTAATAAAATGCCGGTTATCGGAAAACCGCTGTTTAAGGTTTCATTAAAATTGAGAGACTGGCTAAAGTATCTCGTGGTTAAAGGAATCGTATTTGAACAGTTAGGTTTTAAATATTTAGGACCTATAGACGGCCATGATATAGAATCCCTGGAAAGAATAATTGAAAATGCGAAACAGTATAAAAATCATCCCGTTATTATTCATATTGTAACGAGAAAAGGAAACGGTTATAATGCGGCGGAGAAGAAGCCTGACAAATACCATGGTATAGGACCTTTTTATGTTGAAACCGGAGAAGAAAAGTCAA
>CAZMPR010000298.1:0-1843 GCA_964568265.1 uncultured Clostridiaceae bacterium
GTCAGCAGACTCAAGGCGGCGGCAGCCGGGTAATGTCTTTTGGTAAAAGCAGAGCTAAGTTGGTCACTCCGGATAAGAAGAAGGTTACTTTTGTGGATGTGGCTGGGGCGGATGAAGAGAAGGAAGAGCTTGGAGAAATTGTTGATTTTCTCAAACAGCCCAGGAGATTCGTGGAACTTGGTGCAAGGATTCCCAAAGGTGTTCTTTTGGTGGGTCCTCCTGGAACCGGTAAAACTTATTTAGCCAAAGCGGTAGCAGGGGAAGCTGATGTTCCTTTCTTCAGCATAAGCGGTTCCGACTTCGTTGAGATGTTTGTGGGAGTCGGCGCTTCCAGGGTTAGAGACCTTTTCGAGCAAGCGAAGAGAAATTCGCCTTGTATAATTTTCATAGATGAAATAGATGCCGTAGGTAGACACAGGGGAGCAGGCCTGGGAGGCGGGCATGACGAAAGAGAGCAAACACTGAATCAGCTTCTTGTTGAAATGGACGGTTTTAATATTAATGAAGGAATCATAATAATAGCTGCCACCAACAGACCGGATATATTGGACCCGGCACTTTTAAGACCGGGTAGATTTGATAGACAGATCACCGTAGGCATTCCGGATATTAAAGCTAGGGAAGAAATATTACAAATCCATGCAAGAAATAAGCCTTTAGGTGAGGATATCAGCCTTGAGGTTTTAGCCAAGAGCACTCCGGGTTTCACACCGGCGGATTTGGAAAACCTGATGAATGAGGCAGCGATATTGACTGCAAGAAGGCAGAAAAAGAAAATTGAAATGAAAGAACTTGAAGAGGCGACCCTCAGGGTTATCGCGGGACCGGAAAAAAAGAGCAAGGTTATAAGTGAGCAAGACAGAAAGCTTACTGCCTATCACGAGGCCGGTCATGCGGTAGTGCAAAAATTCATACCTAATTCGGATCCGGTACATCAAGTTTCTATTATACCGAGAGGTAGAGCGGGAGGATATACCTTATCATTGCCTAAGCAAGATAAGTATTATATATCAAAACTGGAACTGGAAGATAAAATCGTAATGCTATTGGGCGGCCGCGTTGCGGAAAAGATGGTTCTGGACGATGTAAGCACAGGAGCCAAAAACGATTTGGAAAGGGCAACAGCTATAGCTAGGCAAATGGTTACTGAATATGGAATGAGCGAAACCTTGGGGCCCATGACCTTCGGTACGGATCATGATGAAGTATTTATAGGAAAAGACTTGGCGAGGGGAAGGAATTACAGTGAAGAGGTTGCCGCATTAATAGATAAAGAAATATTTAGAATAATAGAAGTAGCATATAAAAAAGCCGAGAAAATTTTACGCGATAATATAAACAGACTTCATGATGTCGCTAATGCTTTACTGGAAAAGGAGAAGCTTGATCATCAGGAGTTTGAAGAGATATTTGCAAATGCATGAAAAAGGAATGGCGATGACCATTCCTTTTACATATAAATTACTTTAGTGTAGTGGGTGCAGGATAATTTTGCATGGCAGACAGAAAAGTGATTTAAAACAAAATTATATAATTACGGAGGTAGAAAAAAATGAAGACAGACATACAGATAGCCCAGGAGGCTGAGATCAAGCCAATCAAAGAAATAGCTTCATCTATAGGAATACCGGAAGAGGAACTGGAACTCTACGGTAACTATAAGACGAAAATAAATTTTGATATATGGGAGAGGCTTAAGGATAAGAAAGACGGCAAGTTAGTGCTCGTTTCAGCCATAACACCAACTCCGGCGGGAGAAGGAAAATCAACGACTACAGTAGGCTTAGGTGAAGCCATGGCCGGACTTGACAAAAATGCGGTTATAGCATTGAGAGAGCCATCA
>CAZMPR010000299.1:0-1807 GCA_964568265.1 uncultured Clostridiaceae bacterium
TAATTGGATAAGTAAAGAAGGAAATTTGCCAAATAAGTAGAATATTAATAGGTAATCAGGATGTGGGAAATGAAATACGAATTAAATAGGAGGGTTTTCTTTGAATAAAAAAACTATTGCTTTAATTGTCACACTTATAATAATACTTGCTTCTGTTAACATTGTTTATGCGGATTCACCCTTTAAAGATATAGAAGATAATTGGGCTCGAAACTATATTATATCCGTATATGAAAAAGGACTGATGAACGGGACTTCAACCGATAGATTCAGCCCCGGCGATTCTGTGAATAAATATTCTGTAGTAGTTACTATCGCAAAGATGATGGGTGCGGAAAAAGCTGAGGATTTAGATGAGCTTTTGATAAAGTATAAAGCCGATTTGGATAAATTCAAAGTACCGAGCTATGCCCAAAAAGAAACGGTTTTTGCATTGGAAAAAGAAATAATTTTGAGTGATTTTGATTTAGATAATATGACTGAAAAACCTTTGGCTACGAAATTGGATATTTGCGTTTATTTAGGCAGAGCATTTAGAGTAAAACAAGATCCTACTTTACCGGTACAGCTCTTTTTCAGGGATACTGAATTGGTGCCGAGAGCATATAGAGGGTATGTCAATCATATGATAGAACTAAAAGTTGTTGACGGCAAAGGTGATGCAAATGGAGATTTTAAGCCTAATGATTTGGTGACCCGCGCCATGTTTGCAAAAATGTTGGATGAGGCGAGCAATGCCTATGCGGAAGAATTTGCTTCAGTTAACCAATCCGATGATGATTATTACGATGACGAATTACCCTATGAGGATAGGGTACCGGCGGGAAATGATAATGAAATTGAAGACAGCGATGCGCCGGTTGTTTTTGCAAAAGGCTATATAGATTCAATAATATACAGCAGGAAGGAAAAACCCAGAATTTTATTAGAAGTGGAAGGAAAAAGCATTAAGGAATTTTACATACCGGAAAACTTAATTAAAGAAAACATTATTATAAACGGACAGTTATCCGATGTACATTCTTTAAGACCCGGAATGCATGTAGAGTTGAATGCACAAAATAAATTAGTAAAGAATATTGCCACCGTTGAAATTTCTAAAAATATAAGTGGTACAGCCACAATAAAGGATATATATTTGCAGGATATGGAAATATTAGTGGATATGCTGGATGAAGAAGATGATTTGATGAAAGAAAAGAGGGTATTTTTGAAGGATGCAAAATTAGTCGAATTTACAAGTTTGGATCTCATCTATATCGATGACTTGAGACGAGGGCAAGAAATAATCATCACTAATGGCATAGAGGATGAAGAAGGGATAAAGGCAACTTCAATAATAGTGAAGTAAAGGATTTTTAAGATAACTACCGTGGGAGGCGAGTTTATGGATTACAAGAAGAGATATGAGGAATGGTTAAATGCAGACTATTTTGACTCTGCAATAAAGGAAGAATTAAGGGAAATATCAGAAAATGAGAAGGAAATAGAAGACAGGTTTTATAAAGATTTATATTTCGGCACCGCCGGACTGAGAGGAATTATAGGCGCCGGAACTAACAGGATGAACAAATATACCATCAGTAAAGCTACAAAAGGATTGGCAAATTATATATTAAAAAAAGGCGTCGAAGAACCTTCCGTTGTTATTGCCCATGATTCCCGGCATTTTTCAAAAGAGTTTTCAGAACAAGCCGCCGCTCTGCTTTGTGCCCACGGCATAGATGTATATATTTTTCCCAGTTTACGCTCCACTCCGGAGCTTTCTTTTGCTGTGAGACAGACAAAGTCTACAGCCGGTATTGTT
>CAZMPR010000300.1:0-305 GCA_964568265.1 uncultured Clostridiaceae bacterium
TTGAACCATAAATGATTACTTTAATCATATTACTCCTCCACCGGGTTTAAGCCGATAGCTTTCATTTCACTTATAAGTATATCTTTGTTTTTGCTTTCCATTTCAACCAGAGGGAGTCTGACCTCACCGGAATCCATACCCAATAATCTCATTGCAGTTTTTACAGGAATGGGACTTGTTTCGATAAACAGAGAATGAACTAATCCGTTCATGTTTAATTGTATTTTTCTCGACTCCCCAATATCTCCTTCCAAGTATCTATATACCATATCGTGGGTTTCCTTTGGCATTATATTGGCAATAAC
>CAZMPR010000300.1:315-1804 GCA_964568265.1 uncultured Clostridiaceae bacterium
ATCGTTTCCGGAATATATTGCAAAATCCTGGGGGCACAATCTTGCTACATCGGCAATCTGGCTTATGTCGCCGCAGGCTTCTTTCAACCCGACGATATTAGGATGCTTGCTGAGCTCTGCAACGGTTTTTGGCAATATGTTAAGACCGGTTCTGCCCGGAACATTATATACTATTATCGGTATATTTACTTCGTCGGCGACTGCTGTATAATGCGCTATTAAACCTTTTTGCGTTGTTTTGTTGTAATAGGGGGTAACAATTAAAAGACCGTCAGCACCGACTTCTTGTGCATATTTGCTCATTTCTATTACATCGGCAGTATTATTGCCGCCGGTTCCTGCTATTACGGGAATTCTTCCGTTTACTTTTTCTATCGTAAATCTTATGGCTTCTTTTTTCTCATCCTTTGTCATAGTAGAAGCTTCCCCGGTAGTACCGCAGATTATTATTGCATCAGTTTTGTTTTCTATATGCCATTCGATTAACTCTTGAATCTTTTCATAATTTACTAAGCCATTTTTAAAAGGTGTGACAAGGGCTACACCTGATCCTTTGAATAGTGTCAATGACCTCACTCCTTAGATTAATTTTTGAATTTATAAATATCATTTTTATATTTTATTAAATAACTATAGATTAAAAGCTTCACATATAGCCTTTACAGCTTTTTGTTTATCGGTTGTATTAATAGTATAGGAAATACTGATTTCGGAAGTTGTAACAAGTTTAAAACAGATACTGTTATCAGAAAATATCCTGAACATTTTAGAAGCAACTCCGGATTCATTTCTCATTCCCATCCCTATTACCGACAATTTTGAGACATTGTTATCCTTATTTATTTCCAAATCTGAATTATCCTTCATGGGCTTCAGTGCCTCATCAACAGCATTCTCATTTTCTTTAGACGTTGTAAAGGATATATTGACATAACCGTTATTTGGCGATGTTTGGCTAATCATATCAATATTCACTTCATTGTCAGCCAAACTGCTGAAAATATTGTATATATTTTCCGGTGAATAGGGAATTCGATTTATTGTGACCATCAATACATCATCATTTATGGTTAGCCCTGTTATAACTCTTTGCTCCATTTGTTTATCAAACTCCTTAATATATGTTCCTTTGTTACTCATGTCACTTGAAGCGACATAGATCGGCACATTGTATCTGTATCCGATTTCAACAGATCTTGTTTCCAAAACCTTTGCTCCCAAGCTTGCCATTTCCATCATCTCTTCAAAGCATATGATATCCAGTTTTTTCGCATTGGGATAAAGTTTAGGGTCCACACCATAGATACCGTCAACATCCGTGTATATTTCACATGGGCATTTAAGTTTTGCAGCCAATGCGATCGCGGTTGTATCAGAGCCGCCCCTACCCAAAGTAGTAATATCACCTTTGCCGTTTATACCTTGAAAACCTGCCACTACAACTATTTTCCCTTCTGACAGATAGCCTTTTATTCTGTCTGTTTCTATC
>CAZMPR010000301.1:0-1769 GCA_964568265.1 uncultured Clostridiaceae bacterium
ATCATGGCTTCTTTTGCCGCTATTTGACCTAATTTCACTGCGGAAACATCTTTTAAACACCCACCGAAAGACCCTATCGGTGTTCTTACTGCACTGACAATAACAACTTCTTTCATGAAAAAATCCTCCTTAATTTATTAATCTTTAATATTTTGTATATATCATTTAAAGCGATAATAATATAACTTTATTGTACAACAATTGTAATTGCAAAAAATATGCCAATATTGAACCATTTCTTTTAATATTTGCAAAGCCTTCAGGTGCAGCGTTGTAGACATTATTTTTCAGTCATTTTAAATGTAATAAAAAACAATAGTGTAGAGATTAATCTACACTATCTTTGTTTTTATTATTCTATTGTCTTCTTTATAGCCTACAAACATTATTAATCAAATGCATGTATATAATAATCTACATTATTAATAATTGTATATTACTTTCTACATTCTAATATATCATCAAAGTTTTCATCTGTTACCGGCGTGTATTTAATCATATATCTTTTATATCTATGCCATAGCTTTCCAACTTTTTGTATAAGGCTGTTCTGTGAATTCCAAGGCGTTTTGCCGCTTTAGTCCTACTGCCGTTTGCAGACTTTAGAGCGTCCATTATTGCATTTATTTCCGCTTCGGCAACCTTTTCTTTTAATAATTTGACTTCAGTCTTATCATCTATGCAAAGCTTTCTATTTATGTTCTCCGGCAAGTGTTCCGGATAAATAAATTTCCCCGACGAAATATTGGCAGCCCTCTCCAACACATTTCTAAGCTCCCGTACATTACCGGGCCAATTATATGATTTCAAATGAAACATTGCGCTGTCGGAAACTTCCTTATAAGAAAAACCCATTTTATCAACCAATTCTTTTAAAATGTATTCGGATAGTACCGGTATATCGTTCAATCTATCCCTTAAAGGGGGGATTTCTAAACCCACCACATTCAATCTATAGTATAAATCCTGCCTGAATCTTCCTTCTCTGACTGCAGTATGCAGGTTCTCGTTAGTACAGGATATAATCCTTACATCGCTCTTTATTCTTATGTTTCCGCCGATTCTCTCAAACTCTCGTTCTTCAAGAACCCTTAGCAGTTTTGCCTGCATACTGTAGGTCATGGTGGAGATTTCATCTAATAGTATAGTTCCCCCGTTTGCCAGCTCAAACTTACCTATCTTACCGTCCTTTTTCGCCCCTGTAAAGGCACCGCCTTCATAGCCAAAAAGTTCTGATTCCAGTAATTCATGGGGTATGGCAGCACAGTTTATTTGTATAAACGGGTTATGTCTCCTATCACTGGCGTTATGTATGGCATGGGCAAAATATTCTTTCCCAGTGCCGCTTTCGCCTTGTATGAGTATCGTTGAGTTAAGTTCTGCGGCTTTTTTCGCTATGTCCATAAGCTTGCGCATTTTATCATTTACTGTAATAATATTTTTAAAAGTATATCTGGCACAATACATTTTACTTATTTCATCTTTATATTTGCCAACTGTTTTCTCTAGGATTTCCAGCCTCTTCGCCATGGTTCTTATTTCCTCTATATCTCTGTATAAAACCGTACCGACGGCACCTATTACCTCTCCGTCTTTTATAATGGGTATCCTGCTAGCTAACATATCGTGGCCTTGAATCCTTTGTATTTCGCAGATTTCTTTCTCACCGGTTTTAACCACAACGTGAAGCCTGGTGTTTTCTATAACATCGTCCACATGCTTTCCTAAAACATCTTTTTCACTAATACCCAAAAGATTTTCATAATTCC
>CAZMPR010000302.1:0-1768 GCA_964568265.1 uncultured Clostridiaceae bacterium
TTTTTAAAGAAAAGACAGGTGCAGTAAGAGCTGTCGATATGCTATTACAAAAGATGAAAGGCGAATCATTTGTTACTGAACTTCCGATGCCGGTATTTGACAGAGTTTCACCGGCTCCTGCCGTAGAAAATATAAACACGGCTACTATTGCTTTGATAACATCAGGAGGTGTAGTGCCAAAAGGTAACCCCGACAGAATAGAAGCGGCTAATGCCACTAAATTTGGAAAATATTCAATAGAGAACATAGATGATTTGGAAGAGGATGTTTTCATTACTGTTCATGGAGGGTATGACCCGGTTTATGTATTGGAGGACCCGGATAGGGTATTGCCTGTGGATGCGATGCGCCTTATAGAAAAGGAAGGCAAAATAGGGAAGCTTTTTAATTACTTCTATTCAACGGTGGGCAATACTACCGCCGTGACCAGTGCACAAAAATTCGGTAGGGAAATCGGAGAGGATTTACTACAAAATGGCGTCAGAGGCGCTATCTTAACTTCAACCTGAGGTACGGATACTCGTTGCGGCGCAACGATGGCTAAGGAAATTGAGAAGCTTGGAATAGCGACGGTGCATTTATGCACCATAGTACCTATTTCCGAAACAGTTGGCGCAAACAGGATTTTACCGGGTGTTGCCATACCGAATCCAACGGGAAACCCAAACCTGAGTCAGCATGATGAATTTGTTTTAAGAAAAAACTTGATGCTAAAGGCTTTGGAATCCTTAAAAAGTTCAATAGAAAAACAAACAGTATTCTAAAAGTCAAACATTAATATATGTATCAAAAAGGCTGCGATTTTGCAGCCTTTTTGAGGTTAGTTCGAGTATGAACGGATTTTTTTAAAACTGTTTTGCCAAGGGTTTTTGTTATAGTAATTGACACAAATCTTGCACCAAGTATAATAAAACTAAGGTAATTTTTATAAGTATTTAACAATCCGGTTTCGGGATTTTGCTATCATGTAATATTTTTTAAGGGAGATAGATATGAACATAGTTATTATAGACGGTCAAGGCGGTAAAATGGGCAAAATGATTGTGGAGCAGCTTAAAAGAAAAAACCCCGACCTCAGTTTGACTGCAATAGGCACGAACAGTATTGCCACTGCAGCCATGATGAAGGCAGGCGCGGATCAGGGTGCAACAGGGGAGAATCCTGTTGTAGTTGCATGCAAAGATGCAAATATAATCATTGGTCCCATAGGCATTGTAATAGCGGACTCAATGTTAGGAGAGGTTACGCCAAAAATGGCCAAAGCTGTAGGGCAGTGTAAAGCGGAAAAAATCCTTATACCCGTAAATAAATGCAATAATCATATAGTAGGGTTTAAGGATTCTCAATTGTCAGAGTATATTAAAGCTGCCATAGAAATGGCAGAAGGCTATCTGTTCTAATTGTCTAATTCTAAATATCTGCTTTTTTGCAAAAGCGTATAAATGGCAGGTACCAATATAAGTTGTATAATGATTCCCGGCAATGCAGTTACAAAGGCACCGGAAATGAACATAGACCATGCATAAGTCTTGCCAGTCATGCCCAGTAAAACTACATTTGCGATTCCCAATACTGCTCTTCCTGATAGCATGGCAACTACTAAAGCAATAAAAGCATTTGTCTTTTTGGATACCAAGCCGATTACAGTCCCATAGGTTGCAAGTTCAAAAGCCATGGCTATTGCAACGGGATAAATAGGCGGCATCCCGGTCATAATACTTGATAATATGGGTACGATGATGCCTGCTATAAGACCATAATGCCATCC
>CAZMPR010000303.1:0-637 GCA_964568265.1 uncultured Clostridiaceae bacterium
CGCCAAAGCTTCCCAAATCCCCCAAAACTCCGGGTATATGAGTTTTTTTCACATGTTCTTTCATCAGTTTAACTGCTTCATAGCCTGCTTCCACATCTACTCCGGAACTTTTATATGTTAATTTATCCTTCATATTTTTCACCTCAACTTTACAGTATTTGACCTTTGATTCAATATTAAATATGTTATATTTTAACACTCATACGCCGTATGGCATTGAGATGTTGTAATCTTTATCATCTTTTTAGTTGCATAAACTTGATAGCATCATCTGAAACTTCCATGGGATACTCTCCGGAAAAACAGGCGGTGCAAAATCCTTCGCCCTCACTGCCAACAGAGTCTAAAAGCCCCTCTAAACTTAAATATCCTAAACTGTCTGCCTCTATATAATCCTTTATCTTTTCAATATAGTTGACTGCACCCACCAATTCTTTTTTGGACGGTGTATCTATACCGAAATAGCATGGATTTATTACCGGAGGTGAGCTTACTCTCACGTGAACTTCTGCGGCACCGGCATCACGCAATCCCTGAATTATCTTTTTACTGGTTGTGCCTCTGACAATACTGTCATCAACCATTACAACTCTTTTTCCTTTTATATATTCCTTAAGTGGATTCAGCTTCAACTTTA
>CAZMPR010000303.1:647-1758 GCA_964568265.1 uncultured Clostridiaceae bacterium
CCCTCATGGCTTGAGTAGGCTGAATAAAAGATCTTCCAACATATCTGTTTTTTATCAACCCTATAGAATAAGGTATCCCTGATTCATTTGCATAACCAATTCCCGAAGGGGTTCCGGAATCCGGCACGGATATTACGATGTCAGCCTTTGCGGGTTGTTCCATCGCAAGAATACGTCCCGCTTTTTCTCTCGCTTTATAAATACCTATATTATCTATTATGCTGTCAGGTCTTGCAAGATATAGATATTCAAATATGCAAGCCTTTCTCGGCACTTTTATGTCTCCTTGTATACTCTCAATGCCATTATCATCAATAACAATTATTTCTCCTGGCTTAACATCCCTAACCAATTCCCCGCCGATTGTGTCTATAGCGCAGCTTTCGGATGCCAAAATATAGCCCTTTTCTAATTTTCCCAAAACTAAGGGCCTCATCCCAAATTCATCTCTCACACCTATCAGCTTATCTTTTGTCATGATAGCTAAAGCGTAGGAGCCTTTTATCACTTTTACGGCATCCTGAACAGCCTTTACTATATCACCCTTATAATATTTTGCTATTAAAGCAGCTATCACTTCGCTATCAATAGAAGTACTGAAAATCATACCCTGATCTTCCATTTGGTCTCTTATCTCATATGCGTTAATCAGATTTCCATCGTGGGATAATGCTAAATTACCGTTTTTATATTTAACCATAAGAGGTTGAGCATTTGCCGCAAAGCTTTGTCCCGATGTGGAATACCTGACATGCCCCAAAGCCATATCCCCTTTTAATAAATTCAGTATTTTTTCGTCAAAAACTTCGCTAACCAACCCCATGTCCTTGTAGCAAGTTATAATACCGTCATTGTTTATGGCAATTCCCGCACTTTGTTGTCCCCTATGCTGTAGAGCAATAAGTCCGTAATAGGCATCTGCTACCGAATTTATATTTCCTTTATCGAAAACTCCTACAATACCGCCCATCTGTACATCTCCTTATAAACTTAAAACTCTTCGTTTCTTACCTTTAAATCCTTTTTTGCAACCTCTTCTTGCATATTTACTCTATATAACTTTAATGCTTCTTTCAAGTAATCATATTTAACGGAAAGTATTTCTATGGCA
>CAZMPR010000304.1:0-553 GCA_964568265.1 uncultured Clostridiaceae bacterium
AATATCCATTAATCAGCGTTCAAAGATTAGGAAAGAAGATATGAAATCACTTTTTACTGAAAAAAATTATGTTAAGAGGTTTTTCGGACACAGGGAAAATGATTCTCATAAGGGCACATACGGGAGAGTTTTGATTATAGCTTCTTCAAAAGGCATGGCGGGAGCGGGACTTTTGGCTTCTGAAGGAGCACTTAGGACCGGTGCCGGGATAGTAGTTTTGGCTGTACCTGACAGTTTGATGAGTATAGTTAGCGGCAAGATTCCGGAAGTGATTACAAAAGGTCTGCCCGAAGATACCAAAGGCTGTTTATCAATTGATAGTTACGAAGAAATAATGGGAAGCGCCGGCAAATCAACAGCTATGCTAATGGGACCCGGCCTCGGCACAAGCGATGATATTTTTAACTTGATATATGGATTAATAAAGGAATATAAAAATACATTGGTGATTGATGCAGACGGACTGAATGCGTTATCTAAGAGCCCTGCGGTTCTTAAAGAAGGAAAAGGAGAAATTATTCTAACCCCCCATCCCGGTGAAATGGCAAGAATA
>CAZMPR010000304.1:563-1743 GCA_964568265.1 uncultured Clostridiaceae bacterium
AAAGACAGAATAAGCCTGGCTAAGGGATTTGCCAAGGAATACAAAGTTACTGTAGTTTTGAAAGGTTATCATACTATCATAGCTACACGGGAGGGTGGAGTATGGATTAATCCTACAGGCAATCCGGGTATGGCAACGGCAGGTTCGGGAGATGTTTTGGCAGGCGTTATAACAGCGTTGGCGGCGCAGGGGTTCGAATCTCATCATGCTGCAACATGCGGTGTATATATACACGGATCGGCCGGAGACAAAGCAGCCGGGGAATTAGGACAATGGGGCATGACTGCAACTGATATAATCAGGTTTATTCCATATACAATTAAGGATATTGCGGGTATATAGTTTCTCGACGGTATTTATGATAAATAATAATGTGTCGATAAATTTAGATATATTCTCTATATTAACAACGTGTTAAAATTCAGTTGTTTTATATATTATGAAGTTACTAAACCTTAAATCTATGCGGGAATACAAAGGAGGTCAAAAAATGTATGATTTAAAACAAATCAGACCTGTATGGGCTGAGATAAACCTTGATAATTTGGCACATAATATGCGAGAAATAAGAAGGCTGACAGATAAAAATGCTTTGATAACGGCTGTAATTAAGGCAGACGGGTACGGTCACGGTGCCAAGTATATCGCCGATACTCTGCTTGAAAACGGTGCTGATAGGTTTGCAGTGGCGGTATTGGATGAGGCTTTGGAACTGAGGGGATTCGGAATAAAAGAGCAAATTTTGGTTATGGGGTATACAGGCCCCGAAAGGGCAAAAGATTTAGTGGAAAAAGATGTGGAACAGGCAGTATACTCTTATGATGTAGCGGAAGCAATATCAAAGGAGGCCGTTAAACAAAATAAAAATGCTAAAATTCATATTAAAATCGATACGGGGATGGGCAGAATAGGTCTGATGCCGAATGAAGATGCGGTGTATTTGGTTAAAAGAATATCGGAGTTGCCGAATTTGACTATTGAAGGCATGTTTACACATTTTGCCGTTGCAGATGAAACGGACAAAGGTTATACTTACAAGCAATTTGATAAATTCAAATGGATGTTTAGCAAGCTTGAAGAGGAAGGCATAAAAATTAATGTGAAACACTGCGGAAACAGCGCCACAATAATTGACTTGCCGGATATGCATTTGGATATGGTGAGGGCAGGCATTATTTTA
>CAZMPR010000305.1:0-1714 GCA_964568265.1 uncultured Clostridiaceae bacterium
CAACTTCCAAGTTTGTAGAAACCTTACTCCTGGCTTCTTCTTCCGATATCATCGGCGTTCCTATATCTCTTTGTCTGTGTGCTTTAAGATATTGAAGGGCATCAAAGCCTACTATATCTCCGTTATCCAAGGCCACTTTCACTTTCATTTGGTCCGGATATACAAGTACACCACCGTCTTCAACCGCGACATATGTCACTGTTATAGTATTATCGTTTTTATAATAAAAGGTTTCTTCCAAATCTCCAAAGTCCTGCGTTTTTAAAAATTCTTTTGCTTTTTTGGTAGCCTCTTCATCGGACAGCTTTTTCTCCGCAACCGCCCTGGGGTCCAAAAGCCACAATACATGGCCGCCTTTTTTAGTAATATCTATAAAAACGGATTTACTTTTATCACCGTCCGGAGGCTCAACTTCCAATCCGAACGTATTGATTGAACCTTTTCCTGAGCTTATTTCCGTCACTTTCCCAACCTTATCCGTCCCGATAAATTTTTTTACTCTGTCTTCCGCTGCTTTTAAATCTACTTCCTGTTCTTTTTCTAATGCCTTCGGTTTTCCTTCTATGACATTATCGGAAAATGGACCGTCATATATCATCGTGGGATACTCCGTAAACTGTTTTTCTATACCTCCGAATTTTGTATCTGCAACATTTTCTCCTGCATCTTTCATATGAAAAAGTCCTTTTGTTGCAATTTCGCCGAATTTTATCCCGTCTGTATTAATATCTTGCTGCATTGTCCTAAGCTCATTTAGCAAGTTTGTCGAGTAATCCGATAACTGATTCAGTTGATTTTTCTGCTCATCGTTCATCAGTTTGTTGCCGGCGTTTATTTTTGATATTGAAAAACTAAAATCGGAAAGCTGGTTTAAAAACTTTTCCGTATTACTCAATACTCCAAGGCTTATCGGTATCAAACCTAAGCTTTGAGTAGCGGAATGCCCTCTTTGCCACAGCTGTGTCATCAAAGAATTGCTTTGTATCGTAGATGCCGATACATCAGCTTTATCCAACAATATCCTAACGTTTTCCACATCCGTCACCAAGTCTCTGAAGGCTCTTTGATATTGGTTTTGCAGCATTGTTGCGTATTGATTCTTCTCTTTGAACAAATTATAGGAATATATGCCTGCGCCTAAAAGTGCTATGACAAGTGCAATAGCTATTCCTCTCCAAATATTCAATGTCCTTTTAAAATCCTTTTCTTCCACGTTTACACCTCCTACTTTGCAAAATAGTGTTTACCGATGACTTTTATTACAGGCCTAGACCATATCCATTTATTTGTAGTTTTTGCCGGGTTATAATAGTACAAAGCGCCGCCCGATGGATCCCAACCGTTTAAGGCATCCTGAGCAGCCTTTGTAGCAGTTTCTCCCGGCGGCTGGAACATTTGACCGTCGTCAACGGCGGTAAAAGCTCCCGGTTGAAATATGACACCTGCAATGGTATTGGGAAACTGGGGGTCTCTTACCCTGTTCATTATTACTCCGCCAACGGCGACCTGACCTATATAAGGTTCGCCTCTGGCTTCACCGTGTATGCACTGTGCCAAGGTATAAGCCTCGTTATCACGAGAACTTCCTCCTCCGCTGCCTCCGCCCCCTCCGGCTGTAGGCAGATTCATACCCAAAGCTTTAGCCGTTTGGTCACCTACTATTCCGTCTGCTTTTAAACCGTGTTTTTGCTGAAACTTTGTAACGGCATTCATG
>CAZMPR010000306.1:0-1714 GCA_964568265.1 uncultured Clostridiaceae bacterium
TCTTTCCTCTGCTCTTGCCTGTGCAATTCTCTTATCGGCTTCAGCTTGATCTGTTTGAAGCTGTGCACCGATATTTCTTCCAACGTCTACATCCGCGATATCAATTGACAATATTTCAAAAGCCGTACCTGAGTCCAAGCCTTTATTCAATACTGTCCTCGAAATCGAATCCGGATTCTCTAAAACTTCCTTGTGACTTTCAGAGCTGCCGACAGTTGTTACTATACCTTCTCCGACTCTTGCTATTATTGTCTCTTCCCCGGCACCGCCTACTAACCTTGCTATGTTTGCCCTTACGGTAACTCTGGCTTTGGCTTTTACTTCGATACCATCTTTAGCAACAGCGGCTATAACAGGTGTCTCTATTACTTTGGGATTTACACTCATTTGAACAGCTTCTAAAACATCTCTTCCTGCCAAATCAATGGCGGCTGCTCTTTCAAAGCTTAGGTCTATCTCCGCTCTTTGTGCAGCTATAAGAGAATTAATCACTCTGTCTACATTTCCTCCTGCCAGATAGTGGGCTTCTAATTGATTAACAGTTAGACCCAACCCTGCCTTTCTGGCTTTAATAAGCGGATTTACAATCCTACTGGGTACTACTCTTCTTAACCTCATCCCGACAAGGTTAAATATTCCAACATTAACACCGGCTGCTAATGAAGAAATCCATAATCCGATTGGTACGAAACTTAAGAAAATTGTTATGCCTAATATAATAACGAATATTATAAGTATGGGTGCGATTAAATCAAACATTTTAGTCCTCCTTTTCTAATTTCTTAACTATAATTTTCATGTCTGCAACTTCAGTTACTATTACCTTGGCGCCGCTTTCAATAAAGTCGCCTTGTGATTGAGCACTAATTCTTTTATCCTCTATTGATACTATTCCTGCGGGTCTTAATATGGTTTCGGCAATACCTGTTTTACCAATATAAGAATTATCTAATCTTTGACTAGTATAACCTTCTTCCTTATTCTGTTCCGTGTTTAAAACTAAAAACCTTAAATACTTGCTTACATATCCTAATTTATAAAGCAAGAAAATAGCAGATATGAATAGCAATGTGGTTATTATTATCAATAGCAAAGCTTCGTACAAATTTGACGTAATTAATGCAATACTGATTACTACGCATACTATACCGGTAATTCCGGGTATGCCAAATCCCGGTATTGCCCCTTCTATCACTAACAGTATTAATCCTAAAACATATAAAAATATGCTTAGCATAGTCCAATCGCCAAACATCTGCCCCACCCTTCCATTCTTTAATATGTCTATACTCTACCTATTATTATATCATAAAATTTACCCTAAGAATATGTAAATAATAACTATTATAAACCTATAGAACAATAGTTGAACTATTAGTATATGAGCATAACGCCCCTAAATACCCAAAGGCCTGAAATCTAAGATTTCAGGTCTTAATATACTTTAATTTAAATGCTTTTTAACCAACATATTTACGACTCTTCCGTCCGCTCTACCTTTAACCTTCGGCATAAGCGCCCTCATCACAATGCCTATATCTTTTGCGCTCTGCGCCCCTACCTCAAAAATTGTCTGTGTAACCAATTCGTCCACTTCATCCTCGCTTAATTGTTCCGGTAGATAGGACATCAAGATATCAACTTCTCTTTCCAAGTCCTTTACTAAATCAGGTCTGTTTCCTTTTTCAAATTCCGGTATAGAATCTTTTCTCTG
>CAZMPR010000307.1:0-1708 GCA_964568265.1 uncultured Clostridiaceae bacterium
AAGAGAGCATAAACGCGTAAGTGATAAAAGACCGAAAGGTCTTTTTTGTTACCGTAAAAATCTATATTGAACCTATTATTATGCCTGAACAGTTACTACACGCACATAACTTATGCTCCGGTATGTTAGGGTTATATTATTAATACTGTTATTATGCTATCATCATAGTATAATCATAAAAAAGGTGATGCGAATGATAAATTTAATCCAAAGCAGTAAAAACAACGTCTTTAAATACGCTAAGTCTTTACAAATCAAAAAGTACAGAGATATATCAAATCAATATTTGATTGAAGGTTTAAAAATTGTAAAGGAGGCATTATCTTCTAATGCTAATTTGAGAATGATACTTTTTTCCGCAGAACAATCTGAAAATAATGATATTAAAGATATTTTAGCCAAAGCTGAATCTTTAGAATTACAAATGTACCAAGTGGATAAAAGGATTTTTAAAGATATTGCCGAAACAAAATCGTCCCAAGGAATAATTGGCATAGTTGGCAAACCGGAATTCAATCTTAATGACGTTTTAGATAAAAGGGATTTGAGAATAATAATATTGGATGAAGTATCCGACCCCGGAAATTTGGGTACCATAATCAGAACTGCGGATGCCTGTAATTATGACGCTGTATTACTATCAAAAGGCTGTGTTGATGTATATAACGGTAAATCCGTGAGAGCAGCAATGGGTTCGCTGTTTCACCTGCCGATAATTCAAAACATTGAAATAAAGGAAACTGTTGAACTATTAAAAAAGAACTCTGTGACTGTTTACGGGACCCATGTCCACAATGGAGAGGCATGTTATGATATAGTCTATGATGGCAGATTTGGCATTATAATAGGAAACGAATCGACGGGATTATCAAAAGAATCCCTGGACTCAATAGAAAACATGATAAGAATTCCCATGCCCGGAAAAGCAGAGTCATTGAACGCTTCAGTTGCGTCATCTATTATCATGTATGAAAGCATAAGAAAAGGAAACTGATATCGTTTAGATGAAAAAGTTCACGTAATGTGCTACTCTGGATTATTAATATTGCTAAAGATAGTGTTGTGTAAAGTAGTAAAACTTTCAATCACTGTTGTATTGAGTTTTTCTCTATGCTATAATTTGAATTATATAAAATATCAGTAATTGATGAGGGAGAGAGTAGGCTGACTAAGCGGTAAAAGAGAAATGGCGTTATAGGCTGAAAACGCTATTAACCGGCATTTAGCTGAAGTTCACTCCGGAGATTTGGGGTTGAAATACAGTAGGCTCCAACGGCAAAACCGTTAGCAAAGAGTGGTCATATAAGACAATTAGGGTGGTACCGCGGAAGTCTTCGTCCCTTTATTTTGGGGTTTCGAAGATTTTTTTATTTAACAGGAAAAAGCAATCTTCCTACAGGCTAAGGAGAATCTTGGGATGTATCATTCATCAAAATAATCATAGTATGCGAAAAATATTGCATAGAAAATTTTTATAAATACACGATTGGAAGGAGTTTATATATGAAAGATAAGCTTGAAAGAATAAGAAAAGAATCCTTAAATACCATCAAGGACATAGAAACAATCAAACAGTTAGAAGAGCTAAGAGTTAAATACTTAGGAAAAAAAGGTGAACTTACACAAGTACTAAGAGAGATGGGTAAACTAAGCGAGGCGGAAAGGCCGATAATAGGACAGATGGCAAACGAAATCAGAGATAAGATAA
>CAZMPR010000308.1:0-1699 GCA_964568265.1 uncultured Clostridiaceae bacterium
TTTCATTAGAAAAAGCTTAGGTGCTGTTATACAGCAAAAGGGAAATGGGTGTAAACCCCATGCGGTCCCGCCACTGTGAAGGGGAGATTCCTAAAAACGCCACTGAATATTCGGGAAGGCTTAGGAATGCGATGAACCTTAGCCAGGAAACCTGCCTAAGACCAATTCATGAACTGCCTACGAGGGATAGGGAGGTGAATTAATTAAGCCGATACACCCTTCTCTTTTGAGAAGGTTTTTTGTTTAGATAAGCCTATTTTTAAACAAAAAGATACATAATAGATACTTGGGAGTGAAAAAAATGAAGAAGAGTTTGATTATTATTTTGATAGTAGTGATACTGTTATTTACTGCCTGCCAAAAACAGGAAGAAGTTTTAGAAAACAATAATGATAAAGGCATAGTTATCACGGACATGGAGGGTAAAACCGTTGAATTGGAAAGATTACCTGAGAGAATAGTATCCCTATCCCCCAGCAATACAGAGATTGTGTTTGCTTTGGGCGCTGGCAGCAGATTAGTGGGAATAACAAGCTTTTGTGATTATCCTGATGAAACATCTGATATAGAAAAAATAGGAGATTTTGAAGGTCCGAATATTGAACTGTTAAAAAAGGTTCAACCGGATGTGATACTTGCGGGGGTATATGTTCAAGATGATATTGCAATAGCGATAGAAGGTTTGGGTATACCCGTGATAATGACGGAGGCTTCCGGCTTTGACGGAATACCTGATTCTATTGCTTTAATAGGAAAAATAGTTGGTGAGGAAGAAGAAGCGAAAAGGATTATCCTTGATATGCAGAATATAATTGATGGAGTCAAGGATAGGACAAAAGATTCGGAAAAGCCTGAGATATTTTATATAGCCTGGATTGATCCTTTAATCACAACAGGCAGCGATACTTTTGTAGATGATGTGATAACTATATCCGGAGGCTTAAATATTGCCGAAGAAATTATCGGATGGACTCACTACAGCACCGAGGAGCTGATTAACCGTAATCCCGACATGTTAATAGTTGCTTGGCATGCCAATAATGAAGGCATTAGTAAAGAGGAAATTATGGCAGATCCGATTTTAAGAAATCTGGACTGTGTAAAAAAAGGTAATATTTATATCATGAAAGACGATAATCTCATATCAAGACCGGGCCCCAGAATTGTCGAAGGGGTACAAGAGATGGCTAAAGCCATAGAAGATATTTTTTCAAAAAAGTAGGGTTTAAGATGAACTATCAATTAGAAGTCAACAATTTGGCTTTTGGGTACGGTAGCAAAGAAGTTTTAAATAATATAAATATGAATATAAAACCGGGGACATTTATCAGCATCATAGGGCCCAACGGTTCAGGTAAGAGCACTCTATTAAAAAACATTTCTACCTACCTGAAACCACAAAAAGGGGTTATACTTTTGGACTCTAAGGAAATAGATAAGCTGCCCCGGAAAGAAGTCAGTAAAAAAATATCCGTTGTTCCCCAGAACATATCATTGGAATTTGATTTTAAAATAAAAGATATCGTAATGATGGGCAGGCACCCTTATATAAGAAAGTTTAAGGGGGAAACCTCGGAGGATATAAAGATAGCAGAAAAGGCTATGCTTTATACGAATATCCTGACACTTTCAGACAGGATGTTTAATGAGCTTAGCGGAGGAGAAAAACAAAGAGTTATATTAGCCCGGGCTTTGGCAC
>CAZMPR010000309.1:0-1689 GCA_964568265.1 uncultured Clostridiaceae bacterium
AGTTGAAGACGATATCATAACCGATGTTAAGTTTAAAACCTACGGCTGCGGTGCGGCCATAGCAACAAGCAGCATAGCGACAGAGATGATTAAGGGAAAAAGCATAGACGAAGCTTTAAAGCTGACTAATAAAGCAGTGGTAGAGGCATTAGACGGCCTGCCGCCGCAAAAAATCCATTGCTCCGTACTGGCCGAGGAGGCAATAAATGCAGCTATAGAAGACTATAAAAAGAAGCATAATAAATAATATAACAATAAAGGCAAAATAAATAGTAGGTGTTTTTGTGAATAATCGAGTTTTAGTTGCCATGAGCGGCGGTGTAGACAGCTCTGTGGCTGCATATTTGCTGAAAGAAAAAGGTTACGAAGTGATTGGAGCCACAATGAAGCTGAAGTATACGGAAGGGCAAAATGACAGCACCTGTGCATTATGTTCGGCAGCTCGCGATGCCAAAAAAGTTTGCGATATATTAAATATTCCTTTTTATGAATTTGATTTCAGAGAAATATTTGAAGTAAAAATAATAAAATATTTTGTGAATGAATATTTTACAGGACGCACGCCAAACCCATGCGTCGCTTGCAATAAGTATATAAAATATGATATGTTTTTTAAAAAAGCAGCGGAGCTCGGTGCCGATTATATGTCTACCGGCCATTATGCAAGGGTAGAATACGATGAAGCTTTGGGCAGATATCTTGTAAAAAAAGCGGCGTCTTCGGAAAAGGACCAAACCTATGTACTTTATAACCTTACCCAAGACCAATTAAAGCACATAGTGCTGCCCCTGGGAGACTATTCAAAGGTTCAAGTAAGAGAAATCGCTGAAAAAATAGGACTTAACATTGCCAATAAGCCGGATAGCCAGGAAATTTGTTTTATAGAAGACGATGATTATGTAAGATTTATAAAAGAAAGAACCGACAAGAAAATAGCGCCGGGAAACTTTGTAGATACCCAAGGCAATATATTAGGCAGGCATAAAGGAATTATAAATTATACCATAGGCCAAAGAAAAGGTTTAGGCATTGCCGTGGGAAAGCCCTTATTTGTTGTTGATATAATAGCCGATAAGAACCTGATAGTCTTAGGAGATAAAGATGAAATTTTTAAAAAAGAACTAACAGCGGATAATTTAAATTTTATTCCTTTTGATAGATTAGAGGAACCTTTGGATATTAAAGCAAAGATAAGATATACGGCTAATGAAGCCGATGCGACAATTATACCCGTTGAAGACAATAAAGTAAAAGTGGTTTTCGATGAAGAACAAAGAGCAATAACAAAAGGCCAGTCAGTTGTATTTTATCAGGAAGATATATTAGTCGGCGGCGGAATAATCGTATCTTAAACAAATATCTGCATAAAATATCTCCAATAGCAAAAATTATATTTAAAGTTTTTGGAGGTGCAGATATGTCCGACGATAAAATGAACAGCAGGGATTGCCTGCAAAGAGCTTGGATGAACACAATGGAATTAGTTCGCGATTTTGAAATGTATTCGAAAAGAATCGATGATGATGAAGTGGCAAGCCTATTTAAGCAATATGCCGAAGAACAAGGAATCCAGGCAAGCAATTTAAGGGATATGTATAATAGATATAGATGAGACTTATGGTTATAAAAAAAGATTTGTGAAAGATTGACAACCATATGGCTCTGCTATATAATTTGAGATAATTTAAT
>CAZMPR010000310.1:0-1675 GCA_964568265.1 uncultured Clostridiaceae bacterium
AAAGCCGAAGGATCTTGTAAAGTGGAAAGCAGAAAGCAGAAAGTGGACAAGTTGGAAAGCGTAGGGGCAGACGCCTCTGTCTGCCCGTGATAAGATTCTTCAGTCGCAAGCTCCTTCAGAATGGCAATCTTCGGGATGATGTTATCCTGAGGCAAAGCCGAAGGATCTTGACCATTGGGAACGACCCCTACTGCCGGAAAAATAACAGATGGATGTATACTTTTCGCAAAAAATGAAATATAATAAATCTAACGGATAGCAGATTCCGGAGCAATTTAATAGTATTGCTCCGGTATTTGTATTATTGAAGAACCATGGTTTATTGGAGGGGCTATGCTTAAAATTATTTCAAAATCCTTGGAGGATACCGGGAATCTGGCATCGCGGCTATCACTCTATTTGACTCCCGGCAGTGTAATATGCTTATCAGGAGATTTAGGCGCGGGGAAAACTGCTTTTGCTCAAGGCCTGGGCAAAGGTTTAGGTATCGCTGAATATATAACAAGCCCTACATATACAATAATTAATGAGTATTATTCGGGGAGGATTCCTTTATATCATTTTGATGTATATAGATTGGAAGATTCCGATGAAATGCTTGAACTTGGGTGTGATGAGTACTTTTACGGAGAAGGAGTCACTGTTATAGAATGGGCTGATAATGTTATTGATAGCTTACCCGTTCAAAAACTTTGGATAACTATTTTGCCCTTGGATGTATCGGACAAAAGGCTTATCCGTCTGGAAGCCTATGGCGACAAATATGAAGAAATATTAAAGGAGCTAGCAAGTTATGAAAATATTATCGATTGATACATCTACTGCTGCAGCCTCTGCTGCCTTGGTTCAAGATGGAAACCTATGCTGCGAATACATATTAGACGACGGTAAAAAGCATTCGGAAAAGCTTATAACTTTGATTGATATGGTCATAAAATCCTGCGGGATGGAGGTAAGTGATGTCGATATATTTGCTTGTTCGACGGGCCCGGGCTCTTTTACCGGATTGAGAGTAGGTGCCTCTGCTATTAAAGGTATGGCACAGGCTCTTGATAAGGTTGTTATCGGCGTTCCCACACTTGATGGTTTGGCTTATAATTTATGGGGATATAAAGGGTATGTATGTCCGGTTTTGGATGCGCAACGAAATATGGTATACGCATCTTTATATGACTTTGAGACTGATGATATGGTGAAAATAAAGGACTTTCATGCAATAGGAATAACAGAACTTATGGGGGAGTTGAACTCCTTTGACAAAGATATAGTATTTTTGGGAGATGCGATATCCATTTTTAAAAAAGAGATTAAAGAATCTCTTGGCAGAGCCAAGTTTGCTCCTCCAGGTTTTGTATATCCAAGGGCATCATCAGTTGCTTTCTTGGCGGCTTATAAATATGGAAAAGGTGAAATATCAAAGTATAATGATTTAAAATTGCATTACATAAGAAAGTCTCAGGCCGAGGTGGAATATGAGAAAAAAAATAGCATTTCTGTTGAAGTAATGAAACCCGAGGATATTGATGCAGCTACGGAAATAGAAAAATTAAGTTTTGAGACGCCATGGTCTCGTGAATCCTTTATATCTGAAATAGAAAAAAATGATTTAGCTCAATATTTGGTGGCAAAAATAGGAGATAGAGTCGTAGGATATGCCGGCATGTGGTTTATACTG
>CAZMPR010000311.1:0-684 GCA_964568265.1 uncultured Clostridiaceae bacterium
GACTGTAAATCCGGGATTTGGCGGTCAGAGCTTTATAGAAAGCATGTACGATAAGATCCGTACTGCAAAAAAAATTTTGTCTAAACATAACAAAACTATACCAATACAGGTTGACGGAGGCATTACATTAAACAATATACAAAAACTAATCAATTGTGGAGCTGAAATAATTGTTGCAGGTTCATCTATATTTAAATCAGAAAACGTGAGCGAAACTATCCGATTAATGAAAGCTTTCAAACAGAATTAATAATAAACAGTATCAAAAAGACCGCTGCACTAATATTATAAAGTGTAACGGTCTTTTTATTTTCTTTATTTTTGTAAGCAACGGGAGGTAATTAAGTTGAGCTATAAAAAGAAAAAAGTTTTTGGTTTGTTAATATCATCTGTAGGCTTTGGTGTATTGTTGGCAGTTACGATGCCGATTATCGGTTGGATATTCTTGTCGGCAATTGCTTTAATTGTTGCGGGCATTTATTTATATAAATGTTAGCAAAAAAACTTCTCTTTATACCTTTGGCTTTTTATCAGATGTTTTTAAATAAGCAGTAAAATCATAACCGGTTTTGCTAAAGGAATACATTTTTAAGATAACAAGTATAAGCTGGTATGCAAAACTATCCAATGAGGCCCTATTATAATACCTTTGCTTAAAGAAATATTATAATAGAGCGTCAAGGC
>CAZMPR010000311.1:694-1673 GCA_964568265.1 uncultured Clostridiaceae bacterium
GCTTTAATAGTTGCGGGTATCTATTTATATAAATGTTAACAGTAAAATTTCTCTTTATGCTTTTGTCTCTTTTTCCGATACTTCTTAACTAACAATAATATCATAGTAGGTTTTGTTAACATAATACATTTTATATTTGTATAAACAGGTATGCAAAATATCCAATGAAGCCCTATTATAATACCTTCATTTCAGAAATATTATAATAGAGCATCAAGACCTGCTACAGAAATGCTTATCTTAATTATATCGTTCTCTCAACTTTACCGGATCTTAAACATCGTGTACAAACACTTATTCTTCTGGGTGTGCCGTTAACCAAAGCTTTAACTGTTCTCAAATTGGGAAGCCACTTTCTTCGACTATGCCTCATAGAGTGACTTACTTTATTACCAGAAATCATACCTTTACCGCAAATTTCACAATGCCTTGCCATATATATACACCTCCTTCGGTTGCATAACTAACAAATAAAACATTATAATTCTATCATAAGTATTATACATTTTACAATAATATAAAACAAATAATTTGGCTTAATAAACATATACTTTTGAGAATGCCTGTGAAAATCCAAGAATACTCTCCTGAATTCTTGGATTTTTACAGTTTTGGCATAATCTTTAGCAAATATTAATAATCCATAGAAAAAATATTAAATTATACAATTTTTGAATAGTAAAATCACATTAATTATATCAAACTATTATTTAAGAAAAGTTGAAGAAAATCCGCATATACTATAGAATATATTTAAAAAGGGGAGGGGATATAATGTCCGGCAAAATTAAAACCCAATATGGTGAAATAAATATAACAGACGACGTATTGGCGTCTTTAGCAGGTCTGGCAGCCATGGAATGTTATGGAATTGTTGGAATGGCTTCTAAGAGCGCCAAAGATGGGATTGTTGAATTGTTAAAGAGAGAGAACCTTAGCAGAGGTGTAAAAGTTTCTTCAGAAGCTGAAGAAATAGTTA
>CAZMPR010000312.1:0-1666 GCA_964568265.1 uncultured Clostridiaceae bacterium
TTACAGCTCTTACGGCTAAGCATCAATCTAATCTTAATGCATTTTTAAAAGAAATATCTTTGGAAATCAAATCAAAGAGTGATAAGGATATCATGATTTCTCCATTTTACATAACCAGTTATTCCTGGGCAATGCCCCTTAAAAAATGGTCCAAGATGGTGGAAAAGGCTATGAAAAACACAAAGATAGATATTTTAGCTCTTCAGGACGGAGTAGGCGTAAAGAACACTTCCATTAAAGATTTGGGAAGTTTGTTTTCCTCTACAAAGTCAAGCACGGACAAGCTTGGTATAAAATTTTACGGGAATGTGGAAACCTTTGAATCTACAATTAAGGGAAATGTTCCGGCATCTAAAGAGCGCATATCAACACAGCTATCAGCACAGAAACCTTATGTAGAAAAGTTTATAGCCTTCAGTCTGAATCACTTTCAAAACAATCAAGAAACAAGGGACCAACTTAACGGGTTTATAGATTATTTAGAGGAAAGTTTAAATAATAATTAATAAACCTTATTGTTAATTCGAAATCTGCACGGATATAGAATAAATAATGAATGTCAGTTGATAAAAATGTGCATCAACCGAAGTTATGCACATTTTGTGTTTTATTGAGGCTTATATTTTGGTAGAATAAGATAAAGGATGATTATTTTAGATGAAGGGAGATTTTCGATGGATAAATATTTTTTAAACAGAGATGAAGCGGTTTTGCTTATAATTGATATTCAGGAAAAATTGGTGCCGGTAATATTGAAGCCTGATGAGGCAATAAAAAACACCAACGTTTTAATTGCTATGGCAAAGGAGATGGATATTCCGATTATTGTAACAGAACAATATCCAAAAGGATTGGGTTCTACAGTGCCGGAGATAAAGGCTAATCTTGATGGTGCCGTAAAATTTGAAAAGAATTCATTTACCGCCTGTACGGAAGACGTATCGTCGGCAATTAGTAAGCTGAATAGAAAAAAAGTAATAATAACGGGAATGGAAACCCATGTTTGTGTCTTTCAGACTGTAAGGGATTTGATAAGATCCGACTATCATGTGGTTGTGTCAGCGGATGCAGTATCCTCCAGAACCAAAGAGAATTATAAAAACGGGTTATCTTTGATGAAGGATATGGGAGCGGTTATAAGTAACACAGAGACTATTTTGTTTGATTTATTGAAAATATCAGGCACCCCGGAGTTCAAGACTTTATCCAAGATGATTAAGTGATTGGCCCTTAGGAATTTTAACGAATTTTAGCGTGGGGCTGTAAAGTCTTATTTTAAAGCCGAGTAGCTTCATTAATTTTTTTGGCAATAATAGAACCATCTTTTTTATTTTGTAATAAATCCAAGAATTTTTCAAATAGTAACATAAGATACTGTAATCGTATTTGCTTTAGGCTATAATAAGTCTAACAAAGTTTACCAATGCAGTGCGTTTTAGCACAATGAAAAATTACATTGGAGGGATTTTAATGAGCGAGATAATTAACAATAGGGAATACAGGAAAAAGGCTCTAAAAGAACTGATACTTGAGCTTCATGACGGCAAAACCGTAGAGGAGGTTAAGGAAAAGTTTGCGGAGCTGATTGAGGGTGTGTCGGCAATGGAGATATCCGAAATGGAAGCAGCAATCATTGCCGAGGGTATGCCGATAGAAGAAGTGCAAA
>CAZMPR010000313.1:0-1666 GCA_964568265.1 uncultured Clostridiaceae bacterium
ATTTTAATGTGGAAGAAGGCAGGCTATTAAATGAGAACGATAAGGCGGCTTTAGTTTTCGGTTCTTATTTGCCCGGTTGGTTTTGGAATCCGAAAGCCAACTATTATTACGGAGCTCCCATGGAGCAGCCTAATCTTATCAGTGATAAAATGATCATGACAATGAATATGGAATACGGAGAAAAGAGAGGCAGCGGGGGTCAGAGAGGCAGCAGCAACAAGCCCGTTCCCGAATATAAAGTCAAGGGTGTAGGTATACTAAAACAAAGCAATAATGATAAAGACTATAACGCTTATATGGATATCAATCACTTAAAAAAAATGGTTGAAGAGAGCAACAAAGCTCAGGGGAGGCAAAGCGGGTTTGATTTTTATCCTCAAACAACATCAAAGGATAGCTATCAAAATGCCATGGTAAAAGTGAAGAATATAAAAAACGTAAAGAAAATACAAGAGCAAATAAAAGAAATGGGTTTTGGCACTTATAGTTTGACGGATATATTAGAATCAATGCAAAAAGCCTCTGCCGGCATACAGGCCGTACTTGGCGGGATAGGAGCCGTTTCCCTTTTGGTTGCGGCAATCGGAATTGCAAATACCATGATAATGTCCATATATGAGCGCACCAGAGAAATAGGTGTTATGAAAGTTTTAGGCGCTGAATTATCGGATATTAAAAGATTGTTCCTTTTTGAAGCCGGATTGATAGGTTTGTCAGGGGGAATTATAGGAATAATTTTCAGTTTGCTTATATCCTTTTTATTAAACAACGCCGGTTTAACTTTGTTTATCAACATGTTCGGATACATGGAACCCGGGAGTAAGATTTCAATTATACCTCTTTGGCTGATTCTTTCTTCTATTGTATTTGCAACAATAATTGGTATTGTTTCAGGTTATTATCCTGCACGCAGGGCTATGAGGCTCAGCGCATTGGAGGCAATAAGGACGGAATGATAGAACCCCTTTGCCTTGACACGGTATATATCTTATTGTTATAAATAATATAGAACAAATAAATTGCAATGCAAATTAATTATAAAATAGGAGGATGTTAAATGGGCATTAAGGTTGCTATTAACGGTTTCGGAAGAATCGGAAGGCAAATAACACGAATGGCTGCAGACAATTGGAAGGACGGTGATATCGAGTTAGTTGCTATAAACGCCAGGGCAAATACCGACACATTGGCACATTTATTTAAATATGATTCCGCTTATGGTATATATGGGGGAACCGTTGAAGCGAAAGAAGATTCTTTAATAATTAACGGTAAGGAAATAAGGGTTTTTGCTATATCTGAGGCTGTTAACCTTCCGTGGGAAAAATTAGGTATAGATATTGTTGTGGAGTCCACAGGAGTTTATACCCAAAGAGAAAGAGCAATGGAGCATGTAAGAGCCGGAGCTAAAAAGGTTATAATCACCGCACCGGGAAAAGATGAGGACGTTACTGTAGTTTTAGGTGTTAATGAAGAAGATTATAACCCGGATAAGCACACTATAATATCCAATGCTTCCTGCACGACTAATTGTCTGGCGCCTGTTGCCAAGGTGCTTCACGAAAAATTCGGAATAATAAACGGATTTATGACCACCGTACATTCTTATACCAACGATCAGAAGATTCTTGACAAAACACATAAAGATTTGAGAAGGGCCAGGTCG
>CAZMPR010000314.1:0-1644 GCA_964568265.1 uncultured Clostridiaceae bacterium
AACTTCATTTCTGAACACTATCTCTTCAATTATTCCCTGTATTTCATCCATGATTTTACCCCGTCAAATTTTCTCTCAAGTTCTCTCTTCTTAAATTATAGCCTATATCAGAAAACCTTCAAGCTGTTTTTAAGAGTGGCAATCTCTCTTGCAAGTATGGCTATATCTGCTTTTGTTGCAGGTTTATCGTAAGTCGTATATAGTTTTTCCAAAGTCTCGGGGTAGGTTGTATATCCCCTCTCTTTTTTATAGTATTCAAGTATAATGTGAGCATTCTTCATATGTTTATTTATAGTAGAGGCTCCGCACAGTACCCGGACTGTCCGGCCGTCCTTTAGAACGACCTCCGTTATTTTGGTATCCCTTTTTGGGTTATAGCCTTTAATGCAATTTAAGTCTATATAACCCATAGCGCCGTCGCTTCTGAATTCCGGTATCCTGACTTTTAGCTGTAAAAATATCTTGTTTGAATTGACAGGCAATGGTACGCAGTTTATGCTTCCGATTATTTTACCGAACTTTCTCCTGCTGCTTTCGTAATCTATTGAATAGTATTTACACAAATTAGCTTTAAAGCTTCTTGAGGTTACAGGTATTAATTGATCATCTTCCTGGGATACCATGACCTTTGTGATTTCACCTATACCTGCGCAATACTCCGGCAAAAAAGCTAATATATCGAAGTTTTGAAAAAAGTTTTGATTCATAAATTCCTCCCTCCAGTATCAATTTATGACTATATATTCCTTTTTTATAGATTATATACGAACATGTGTTCGATGTCAATGGGGTTGTGAAGTGGGGGGGGTGGGATATGAGAAGTGAGATATGAAAGGTGGGAGGTGAGAAGTGGGAGGCAGGATGGATGCGGTAAAAAAAGGAGAACTAAAAGCGGTCTTGAGCAGACCGCTTTTAGTTCATTTTCGAGGATATCACTTTTGACAGCTCGTTAATTGATACCGATAGGTTTTCTATTTTGCCTTCAACCCGCATAAGAAGATATACGGATATGGCAATGGGAAAACCTATATTGGCTACTGCATTGACTAACTCGTCCATATAATCCTTCCTCCTTTTCAGATTACAATTTTTGACCCCGTCTAAAATAGACGGGGTCTTTATTTTACTATTCCAAATCCAGTTCGTTGATTTCCGTATCTACAACTCTTGCGCTGGCTATACCCACCAATTCGCCCCCATTACTCAAAAAAACCTTCTTTGCTATGATTGTTTCCATAGCCGTTTTAACATCCTGCGAATCTAAATCGTCTAATGCATTGTCTACGGTGAGTTTTACGGTTTTGTTTTCCTCATTTCTAAAAACCATTTCTAATTTCTTTGCCATAAATTACACCTCCTTTCCTATAGCATTAAATAACATACTGCCTTATGCCTCAGCTAATTCGATGTCCTGTGCCTTACAAACGCTGTAAACGTTTTTTGTCTGAAGGCCGGATAAGACCTCGGATATATCATAGATATCCTGGTCTTGGGCTTCGGGATCTAAATTTGAATATGTCTTTGTGATATAGGATTGCTTACCGTTTACATATTCCCCCAGGTATTTGATCCTAAGCTTAGTAGCCATTACTGTTGTTTCAACTGCCATGCTATCACCTCCTTCCGATATATAAGTAACCGTCA
>CAZMPR010000315.1:0-1643 GCA_964568265.1 uncultured Clostridiaceae bacterium
GCCATTTTTTTATAATCGGAAAAATATTTTCCGCATGAATAGAAATGTTTCCTTTCTCCTGCATCTTACGTGCACCTCCGAATAATTTATATAATTATATTTTAATCAAAATATTTATATTTGTCATTTAAAAATCAGCTTTTCTCCCCATAAATTCACCTATAATTAATATAATGGCTCGAAAAGATATTACTTTTCGAGCCGCTACTTTTAAATCCAATGTGTCTTCGTACTTCTAAACAGCGGAAACGGCATATTCCTTCCTATCTAAAAATTCCTGCTGTTTGCCGTCATTCCAATTAGCAACCGGTCGATAATACCCGGTAATGCGGCTATAAACCTCTGTATTTCTTCCGCATACAGAACAAGTTTTCTGTTCTCCTTGCAAGTATCCATGTTCCTTGCAGACGGAATATGTTGGGCTTATTGTATAGTAAGGCAACTTATAAGAGCTTGCAATCGACTTGACCAGCTTCGCTGTAGACTCCCAATCAGGCATCTTTTCACCTAAAAATACATGAAACACAGTGCCGCTGGTATATAATGTTTGCAGCCCGTCTTGAATGTCCAATGCTTTGAATGTATCATCCGTATATCCCACGGATAAATGGGAACTGTTTGTATAATAAGGGGTTTCCCCTTTCTCGCCTGCCGTAATGATATCCGAGTATTCTTTTACATCATGTTTTGCCAACCTGTAAGCCGTTGATTCTGCGGGAGTTGCCTCCAGATTATATAGATCGCCATACTGCTCCTGGTAATCGGATAAACGGTCACGCATGTGATTAAGAACATCTTTTGCAAATTTTTGAGTTTCGGGGTCTGCCAGATCCGCTTTTAGCCAAGGGGCGTTTAGTCCTGCCTCATTCATCCCAACCAAACCTATGGTAGAAAAATGATTAATAAAAGTACCCAAATAGCGCTTAGTGTAGGGATATAAACCGGCATCCAATAATTTGCCTATTACATTTCTCTTTGTCTTAAGAGATCTGGCCGCTATATCCATCATAAAATTCAAACGGTGATAGAACTCTTCTTTTGATGCCGACAAATAAGCAATCCGGGGCAAGTTTATGGTCACCACGCCTATGGAGCCGGTACTTTCTCCGCTTCCGAAAAATCCACCGCCTTTTTTCCTGAGCTCCCGTAAATCAAGACGCAATCTGCAACACATGCTGCGGACATCGGAAGGCTCCATATCGCTGTTGATATAATTTGAGAAATATGGAGTCCCATATTTGGCTGTCATCTCGAATAACAAACGATTGTTCTCTGTATTTGACCAATCAAAATCCTTGGTGATGGAATAAGTGGGAATGGGATATTGGAATCCGCGCCCTTCATAATCTCCTTCAACCATAATGGTTAAAAAAGCTTTATTAACCATGTCCATTTCTTTTTGACAATCTCCATAAGTAAAGTCCATAAGCTTACCGCCCACAATAGCAGGTTTATCCGCTAAATCCGGAGGAACTGTCCAGTCCAATGTAATATTTGTGAAAGGTGCCTGAGTGCCCCAACGGCTGGGGGTATTTACACCAAAAACGAAGGATTCAATGCATTTTTGCACCTGATCCTGGCTTAGTTCATCTGTCCGAACAAAAGGTGCCAAATATGTATCAAAGGAGCTGAAAGCCTGTGCC
>CAZMPR010000316.1:0-1630 GCA_964568265.1 uncultured Clostridiaceae bacterium
CCATGATTCCCATCATTCTAAGTTGGGGAGCATGGCTTGCAAAGATTGTTTGAAATAGGGTACCCATGGAAAAATCGCCGGCATCCAACAATAAAAGTTCGGGATCTCTTTCCCTTTCTGCATTAATTGCACTATATAGCCTTGCGAAACCCCCTACTGATGATATTTTTCCTTCTTCTAAAACATCTGTGGGATAAAAATGATCATGCAAATCATGGGTAAAAACTATTGTTAATGATTTATCGATTTCTGCCGAGCAGATAAAAGGTGTGACAGTACAAAGTATAATAGTAAAAATAAGAAGTAATGACAAGAATTTCAGTGTTTTTTTCATGATTTCCTCCTTATATGAATTCACGTTTTGTAAAGTTATTCGATAGTTATTTTGCGTGTAGTTTATATTAATTTCAGCATATGCCATCGGGTAAAGGATGTCAATTATATCAAAAAAATCGCTTTTGCTAATAGCGATTTATGATATGGCTTATTATGTAGTTTTAGGGTTTTTATAAATATTTAGATATTGATATTACAATTATCATGAAAATCCCTTAGCTTGAGCAATTCAATATAATCTTTCAAGTCTTTTTGTCCCCTGGGGGACAGACTGTTTATATCTTCTGAAAACTTGTCGGCAACAGCATAAGGCTTTTCCTCTTCCATGACTGTGACGCTTTGAGTATTATTGATACCTAACAAATAATCAAGGCTTATACTAAAAGTCTTTGCAATTATTATAGCATTTTCCAAAGTCGGTTTTTTTCTATCACTCTCGTAGTATGCTATGGTGCTTTGAGTCAGGTTTAGTTTTTTTGCCAGATCCTTTTGGGTCCAGCCTGAATTTTCTCGTAGTTGTCTCAATCTGCTTGAAAACATATTACCACCTCAATGCCATTATAATATTATTTTTATTTATCGCGGTTAAACATGACTAATAAAAATGACAAATTGACATCATATAACCTTAGGGCATATAATTTAATGAGCAGCAGCTTACATAATAATACAGAAGTTATTTCATATCATCTGAGAAAGTATTTTACTAAGCGGCATATAAAATAAAAAGCCGGGCCTAAAAAGGAGGATAGGAATTATGAGAGTCCTGATAGCCGGGAAGGAATTGACAAATACGAGTCTTTTAGACAAGCTGTTAAAAAAATATGGAGACTATGATATTGCTATTGATGGTCTGGAGGCAATAAACGCATTTCTTATGGCGCATGATAATAATAACCCTTATAGCCTGATTTGTATTGATGCTATGATATCAAAGATTGATGGTATAGCTATCTTACTTATAATAAGGGACTTGGAGAAACAAAGCGGTTTTAAAATTGAAAACAGGGTAAAAATCATTATGGTATTTGCTTCCGATGACACATACAACATAAAAAATGCATCAAGATATGGCTGCGATGCTTATATAACTAAACCGATAGATGTTGAAGAGTTAAGCAAAGCTATAGAAAAACTGTTTAAAACAGAGTAAGCCTTAATTGGCGGTTATATAATGTTTAAAACATATATTACAGGTTTATCTTACATTATAAAAAACATCCTGTTAGTGATATAATAAAGGCGGCTTTAAATTGCCGCCGTTTATTAACCTTCGCCGAATATCCCCACTGTT
>CAZMPR010000317.1:0-1578 GCA_964568265.1 uncultured Clostridiaceae bacterium
GAAAAACATCACTATTAGATGCTATAAGAGAAACCAACGTAACTTCTACAGAAGCCGGTGGTATAACACAGCATATAGGTGCTTATACGGTTAACATAGAGGGCAAAAAGATTGCATTTTTAGACACACCCGGTCATGAGGCGTTTACTTCAATGAGAGCAAGAGGGGCTAAAGTTACCGATATTGCCATATTGGTTATAGCTGCCGACGATGGTGTTATGCCTCAAACCGTAGAGGCCATTAATCATGCTAAAGCCGCAAATGTAACAATAATTGTAGCAATTAATAAAACTGATAAACCCGGGGCAAATATTGATAAAGTCAAACAAGAACTTACAGAATATGGGTTATTATCTGAAGATTGGGGCGGAGATACTATATGCGTTCCGGTATCTGCAAAAAAGAAATTAGGTATTGAAACCCTATTAGAAATGATCTTATTGGTTGCGGAGATGCAAGAATTAAAAGCTAACCCCAACAGAAAAGCAAAAGGTACCGTAATTGAAGCAAAATTAGATAAAAGCAGGGGGCCTGTGGCTACCGTTCTTATACAAAACGGTACGTTAAACCTTGGGGATTATTTTATAGTTGGTACAACATGCGGAAAAATAAGAACAATGCTGGACGATAAAGGCAAGTTAGTTAAAAAGGCCAATCCATCGACACCGGTAGAAATCACCGGATTAACAGATGTCCCTGATGCAGGTGATATATTTATTATTGTCGGTGATGAAAAAACGGCTCGTCTAATTTCAGAAAAAAGAAAAGAAAAGCATAGATTGGAA
The DNA here is from genome assembly GCA_964568265.1 of uncultured Clostridiaceae bacterium. GTDB lineage: Bacteria > Bacillota > Clostridia > Lutisporales > Lutisporaceae > JAAYKT01. The sequence goes on from CAZMPR010000317.1 coordinate 786, forward strand.
CATCTGCAAAGCAATCAAAAGGTTTCACTTGATGAATTGTTCAGTCAAATCCAGGAAGGTAAGGTTAAGGATTTAAATATTATTGTAAAGGCTGATGTCCAAGGTTCTGCAGAAGCTTTAAAGCAATCCTTAGAAAGACTGAGCAATGATGAAGTAAAAATTAAAACTATTCATAGCGGTGTCGGTGCAATAACGGAAACCGATGTAATGTTTGCATCTGCATCCAATGCGATAATAATAGGCTTTAATGTAAGGCCCCAACCTTCTGCTATGGCATTATCTGAAAAAGACAAGGTTGATATCAGATTATATAGAGTTATCTATAATGCCATAGAGGATATAGAAGCCGCGATGAAAGGACTCCTTGATCCGGAATGGAAAGAGGTTGTACTTGGTCACGCCGAGGTCAGAGCAATTTTTAAAGCTTCCAGTATCGGAACCATTGCAGGTTCTTATGTAACAGATGGTAAGATTAGCCGAAACAGTGAAGTCAGGATTGTCAGGGACGGCGTGATAATTTATGAGGGCAAAATTGCATCTTTGAAAAGGTTTAAGGATGATGCGAAAGAAGTAAATTCAGGTTTTGAATGCGGAATCAGCATGGAAAAGTTCAATGATATTAAAGAAGGAGACATTATTGAAAGTTTCATAATGGAAGCTGTACAAAGATAATAGGATAAAGCAGGTGATATTCGTGTCGACACAACGATTAAATCGAATTTCGGAACAAATGAAAAAGGAAATAAGTTCAATAATAATGGTTATATTAGCACCTTCATAATCAACATCCTTA
>CAZMPR010000318.1:0-1568 GCA_964568265.1 uncultured Clostridiaceae bacterium
TCCCTTTGATTCACTATGCTTTTCTTGTGTCTGTGCAAGTATTCAATGGGGTCTTCCAATGTAAGTATATGATAATTCTTTTGTTCGTTTATCAAATCAATCATTGATGCCAAAGTAGTGGATTTACCGCTTCCTGTCGGCCCCGTTACCAATATAAGACCTCTGGGGAGCATTGCAAGTTCCGTAACTATACCCGGTAATCCCAATTCCTCTATGGTAGGTATATTTAGAGGAATTATCCTTATAGCCAAAGCATAACTGCCTCTTTGCTTATATATATTTATTCTGAATCTCCCTCTCCCCGGCGAAGAGAAGGAAGTATCCAGTTCTCCTTTATCAACTAATTCTGTATGTTGTCTTTCGCTTAGTATTCCTTTTACTATTTCTTCAGTATCGTTAGGTTTTATCATGTTGTCATTTATTTTAATCAGCTTACCGTTTATTCTGTATATAATGGGCACACCGACTGTAATATGTATATCTGATGCCTTCTTGTCGATGCCGTCCATTACAAGTTCCATAAAATTCAATATATGTACCTCCTATTCCGCTGTATAGCCAATCTTCAGTACTTCCTCCACGGAGGTTATCCCTGATAATGCTAAATCCACTGCTCTTGCAAATAATGTTTTCATGCCGTTTTTGACTGCCTCTTCTTCTATTTCATCCGTTGTGGCTCCCTTATCAATAAGCCTCCTTATATCGTGATCTATATACATAACCTCATGAACGGGTATCCTTCCTCTATAGCCTTTAATACACTTATTACATCCGTTCGGCTTATAAAGTGTAATACTGTCACCGTTTAATCCCAGTGCTTTTCTGCAAAACTCGCTTGCCTCGTAAGCTATTTTGCAACTGGGACAAAGTCTTTTAACCAATCTCTGTGATACTATCCCCACCACCGATGAAGATACCAAATAGGGCTCTATACCCATATCTACAAGCCTGACCACAGTCGAGGCAGTATCATTTGTATGTAACGTAGATAATACCAAGTGTCCCGTTATGGCTGCTCTTATGGCAATCTCTGCAGTTTCAGTGTCTCTTATCTCACCAATCATAATTATGTCGGGGTCTTGCCTAAGTATTGAACGCAGACCGCCGGCAAAGGTCAGGCCCGCCTTTACATTAACCTGCACCTGGTTTATGCCGTGAAGCTTATATTCTACCGGGTCTTCTACGGTTATTATATTTTTCTCTTCTTTGTTTATATCCTTTAAAACCGCGTATAATGTTGTGGTTTTACCGCTGCCTGTAGGGCCTGTAACCAGCACAATTCCACAGGGCTGCTTTATTATTCTATTAAAAGTTTTTAAATCATTATCTGAAAAACCCAAGTCTTCTTTATTAAAATCAAAACCGTCTCTATCCAATAGTCTTATAACTACTTTTTCCCCGTACACGGTAGGTAAGGTGGATATTCTCATGTCTATTTCTTTTCCGTCTATTTCCGTCTCTATCCTGCCGTCCTGTGGTATCCTTCTTTCGGCTATATCCATTTTACCCATTATCTTTATTCTTGTTACTATTGCCATGTGGCTTCTTCTTGAGAAGCTCATTATCTC
>CAZMPR010000319.1:0-1545 GCA_964568265.1 uncultured Clostridiaceae bacterium
TGCATCCATAAACACGTTAAATGCTTTTGTATCCTCATCTACCAAGGAATATAAGTCCTCTCTAATTGCTTTTACATTGTTAAATTCCTTCAATACATCAGTTTTAATATTTTCATCCAATGCCTCAAAAGATTTTTTACCCACGGAGAGGTTTACTACCATCATAGTCAATGACGCTGCCAAAGCACCCGCCAATGCGGCAGTACTACCGCCCCCGGGTGCAGGTTCTCTGCTGCCCAAAAGTTCACAATACTGTCTTATGCCCATATTTATTAGGTCCATAAGCTCCCTCCTTATCTACTTATTATCTATTATCACTTTCCCGTTTTTTATAACCTTATCTACATGATTTATACCGAAGTGGTATACTATGTAGTTAAGATTGGGACAATCGAAAATCACCAAATCAGCCCTTTTACCGATTTCAATGGAACCTATCTCATTCTCTCTGCCAATGCCGTAAGCCGCATTTATTGTCATACCTTTTATTATTTCCAACGGTGTAAGCTTCATGCCGAAACAGGCAAATGTCATTATGGATTGTAAATTTTCCGTAGGGCAGGTTCCCGGATTGTAGTCTGTTGACAAAGCTACTCTGACGCCTTTTTCAATCATTTTTCTTGCCGGTGCAAATTTCCCCGTCATCAAATAAAAGGACGTTCCCGGCAGCAGTATTGCCGTTACACCGGCCTGGGCCATATCCTCAATTCCTTTATCGGAAACCGCCAACAAATGTTCCGCAGATATTGCTCCCATTTTTGCCGCCAGTTCCGCACCTTGTAACGGTATTATTTCATCGGCATGTATTTTCAGTTTAAATCCCAAATCCTTTGCCTTTTGCATAACATATTCAGACTCTTCTACTGAGAATACGCCCTTTTCACAGAATACATCGACAAATTCGCTAAGGCCGTTATCCGCCACATAAGGCATTACTTCGTTACACATAAAATCAATGTAACCCTTGCTGTTGCCTTCGTATTCCGGCGGTATGGCATGAGCACCCATATATGTAGACACAATGTCTATGGGTTGCTCTAAGTTCAATTCTTTGGCTGCCTCCAAGCACTTTATTTCCGTATCGAAATCAAGCCCGTACCCGGATTTGGCCTCAACCGTCGTAGTTCCGTGTAAAAGCATTTGCTTAAGGCTTTTCAGGGCCTTATCCTTAAGTTGCTCTTTTGACAGTCCTCTGGTTGCTCTGACCGTGCTTAAAATTCCCCCGCCTGATTTTAAAATCTCTATATACGGGACTCCCGTAAGTTTCATATTTAGTTCGTTTTCCCTTGAACCGCCATGAATCAGGTGAGTATGGGAATCAATAAGTCCCGGCGTAACTGTTTTCCCCTCGGCATCTATTATTTCCGCTCTGTTATCACATAAACAAGAGGGAATTGTACCTATTCCTATGCTCTTAATCAAGCCGTCTTTAATAATAATATACCCGTTTTCAATTACCCCGTCTACTATTGAATCCGTGCAGGTGACAATATTAGATGCATTTTTAATAATTAAATCCATATACAGCCTCCTATTCCAATTCTC
>CAZMPR010000320.1:0-1505 GCA_964568265.1 uncultured Clostridiaceae bacterium
TGTTAAAAATATTATTATCAAATGATGACGGTATTAATGCACAGGGAATCTATCACCTTGCCGATAATTTAAAGGAGTTCGGGTTTGTTACCGTTGTTGCTCCCGAATCGGAAAGAAGTGCCAGCGGCCATTCCATTACCATGCATAAACCTCTGCGCAGCAAAGCCATAGATTTTTTTCCTGAGGGGGTAGAGGCATGGAGCATCAATGGAACTCCTTCAGACTGTGTGAAGTTTGCCCTTTGCTCTTTGATGAAGGAGAAGCCTGATTTAGTTGTCTCCGGAATTAACCACGGTTCCAATTTAGGCACCGATGTTTTGTATTCAGGCACTGTTTCTGCTGCTATTGAAGGTGCTATATATGGAATACCGTCTATAGCGGTTTCGCTGGCAACTTTTGATAAATGTGACTTCAGTCCTTATGCAAAGATTGCCGGAGGCTTATGCAAACAGTTATACGAGCAAAAAATAAAGACAGGATTAGTTATGAATATTAATTTACCTTATGTACCTGTCGAAGAAATAAGAGGCATAAAGATCACCCGTTTGGGCTCTATGCAATATAAGAATTGTTTTGTGGAGAGGGTTGACCCCAGGGGCAAGATTTATTTTTGGTTATCAGGAGAATTGGAGGATTCGGATAATGAAGCTGATACGGACGTAAGCTGTATCAAAGGCGGTTCTATATCTATCACACCGATAAAGCATGATCTTACCAGTCATGAGACAATAAATGAAATGAAAAAGTGGAATTTAAAATAAGGATATTTAAAAATAAAATATTTTAAATAAAGTAAAATTTGTCGGTTTAGCTATTTTCAGTTAAACCTTTTTTATTTAATTAAGAAAACTTAGCTTTTTTAGGCAACTTTTTTTACTTCGTTATAAATCCAAAAATGTTAAATATCTATAATATATATATTGAAATAATAAGAGTAATGTTTTATACTAAAAATGAAGGTAAAATTGCAGAAATAAAAATAAATAATCAAAAATGAAATTTTAATTGCATAATAGTAAAGGAGGTTTGCATGTGAGCAGTAATGAAGAGGTAACAGAAAAACTTGTAATCAATAAGAATTGGTGTAAGGGTTGTGGAATTTGTGTTAAATTCTGTCCCAAACAGGTCTTGACACTAAAAAACGAAAAAGTGGAGATAGTAGATATCGACAGATGCATTCAATGTGGGCAATGTGAATTGAGATGTCCTGACTACGCAATATATCTTAGGGGGAAAAAAAATGAAAAATAAAGAAATGTTAATGCAAGGAAACGAGGCATGCGTTGAAGGGGCTATTGTAGCCGGTATGAGATTTTTTGCCGGTTATCCTATAACACCGTCAACGGAAATAGCAGAAATTTCATCTGAAAGACTACCTCAAATCGGCGGAAAGTTTATACAGATGGAAGATGAAATCGCAAGTATGGCAGCAATAATCGGAGCTTCTTTAACCGGGCAAAAAAGTATGACAGCCACTTCCGGCCCTGGGTTTTCATTAAAACAGG
>CAZMPR010000321.1:0-1504 GCA_964568265.1 uncultured Clostridiaceae bacterium
AGCATTCCTGTAACAAATGAAATGAAGTTTGAAAAATAAATAACCTCCAGATAAGATTAATGTGTGCTAAGTCATACGCACAAAAATCAAAATACCGGAGGTTAAAATAATGAACAACACAAAGAAATTAGAAGCCATAACACCAACCACACTGATAATCGGGGTAGATATCGCAAAAAACCTGCAATGGGCTAAATTTATAGACTATCGTGGTATAGAGCTCGAAAAAGCCTTAAAGTTTAAGAACGATAAAAATGGCTTCGAAGATATTTTAACAAGAATAAAGACATTATGCAAGTTTAAGAAATTTGACAAAATTATAGTAGGGATGGAGCCTACAGGGCACTATTGGAAGCCTTTTGCAAACTATCTGATAGCGCATAAAATAATAACGGTGATGGTAAATCCATATCACACAAAACGCGCTAAAGAACTTGATGATAACAGCCCAACAAAAAGCGATAAGAAGGATGCACTAACCATAGCAAGATTGGTGCGAGACGGAAGATATTATCATGTATATATGCCTTATGATATCTATGCAGAACTAAGAGTACTATCAACCACAAGAATAAGCATAATGAAACGAAATAATGCTTTAAAGAATACAATTACAGCAGTATTTGATGAATATTTTCCAGAATTTAAAACAGTATTCAAACACCCCTATAGAGGTAAAGCATCAATGCAAATTATGAAGGTCTGCCCCTTCCCGGGAATAATAGAAAAGATGGGAGTAGAGGGTGTACTTGTAGAAATAAAGAAAGCAGTTAAAAAGTCAGTAGGACTAAAGAAAGCGCAACAACTTGTGAATGCTGCAAGGGAATCCATAGGAGTAACCTACGGTATGGAATCTGCAAAGCTGAAACTGGGATTACTATTAGAAGAATTAGAACTATTGACAAAACAATTAGAACAAATAGAACAGGCAATGGAAAAGGCTTTAAACGAAACAGGAGTGAAAGAAATAATGCTCAGCATACCAGGCATAGGAATAGTCACAGCAGCCGGCTTCTTAGGAGAGATAGGAGATCCCCTAAGATTTGAACATCCAAGGCAAATAAGCAGAATGGCCGGGTATAACCTGATAGAAGACAGTTCAGGAAAAAATGTAAGCGGCACCTGCATATCAAAAAGAGGACGAAAGAATCTTAGAAATATATTATATCAAATGGCCAGAACAATAGTTGCAAAAAATCCCGAGATGAAGGACCTATATAAATACCTGAAAACACGGAAAGATAATCCTTTGAAGGGTAAACAAGCCCTTATAGTAATATCAAAAAAGATAATAACCATAATTTATAACCTTGTAAAAAAACAGACAGAATATGATGCAAAATTGGCATTAGGTGAATACAGAAGGAACCAGATAGAAAAAGCAGCCTAAGATAAAAAGCCAATAAAGCGGAGATAAGGAGGGTACCTCCATAAGCCCATTGAGGCAGTATTAAAGCATATAGCTATCTCCGCTTTTATACCTAAAACAGAACGAAGGAATGTA